>JAZDPM010000131.1:0-8650 GCA_043797725.1 Chloroflexota bacterium | reverse complement strand
GATCTCGGCCTGGTTCTCATCGGCGTGGCGGCGTTCGCCGCCGCCGTCGCGGTGCTCTACGTGTCGATCACCCGGCTCACGCGCGCGGCGTTCGGACCGCGGCGTCGCCTCGAAGCCGAGCTCGGGCTGGAGGCGCTCGAGCAACGCCTGGCGCGGGGTGAGATCAGTCGGGAGGAGTTCGAGCAGGCCAGGCGCGCGCTGGGCGCGTAGCCGGCTTTGGTCGAGGCAACGGCTCAGGCACCTCAGAAACTGGCACTGCCCGTATGAGCGAACTGCTGGCTTGGTGCGTTGGGGTCGTCGTCGGGGCAGCTGGCCTGTGGCTTGTCCATCGGCGGGCAGGGCGGCGTGACCCTCCGCCTGGTAGACCTGCCGCAGGTAGGCCAGGCGTCTTCTCGTCGGCGCACACGACACGTGCTCGTCGGGCCGGAGTGGTTCGCCCTGCCAGCGGCCGCGGTACAGATCGAGGACTGCGGTCACCTCGACCGTCCGGCCCTCCTCGTCGAGGGACGTGCACATCGAGCCTGCGGCGCGACAGGTCCAAGACCCGCGTACAACATGCACGGGGCCTCCCGGTGCTGGTTGCGATGACACCCAACGTTGCCACCGTTGAGGCCCTTCTTCATGACATTCAGACGCGCGGCTCCGCCGAACCTGGCGGGGCCTGCACCGTTGCTCCGCGCTGCCGTCGAGGCTGGATGGTGTTGGCGGATAGCCGATACACTCGGCGTGGTGAACGTCTCTGGGTCGGGTTCCGCACTCCGGGCCGGCGTGCTGGCCGCCGTCATCGCGCTCATCGTCCTCGCCGCCCGGGACGGGCTGGAGGGCAGCGGGGCATCGATCGGCGACCTTGTGACGGCGGTCGCCGTGGGCGTGGGTGTCGCCCTTGGCTGGCGCGTCCTCGGGGCCATCGGATCGGGCGCACGCCGCCCGCAGGCCCGACGCGTGTCGGGCGGTTGGGCAATGGATGCCAACCACGATGGCATCCCTCCGGTGCCAAGGCGCGGGGCGTCCGTCCGGTTCGACAAGTTCACCGATCGCGCGCGCAAGGTCCTGACCCTCGCGCAGGACGAGGCGCAGCGGTTCAACCACAACTACATCGGGACGGAGCACCTGCTCCTTGGCCTCGTGCGCGAGGGCGAGGGCGTGGCCGCACGCGTGCTCGAGAACATGAACGTCGAGCTGGCCAAGGTGAGGACGGCGGTCGAATTCATCATCGGCCGCGGAGACCGACCGGTCGTTGGCGAGGTCGGCCTCACCCCGCGCGCGAAGCGCGTCATCGAGCTCGCCATCGACGAGGCCCGCCGCCTCGGGCACAACTACCTCGGGACGGAGCACCTGCTCCTGGGCCTGGTGCGCGAGGTCGCGGGAATCGCGGCCGGGGTCCTGGAGTCGCTCGGCGTCAACCTCGACAAGGTGCGCCACGAGGTGATCCGCGTCCTCTCCCAGAGCTCCGCCGCCGGGCCCGCCCCGGAGACGAAGCGAGCCAGCAAGACGCCGACGGTCGACCAGCTCGGGATCAACCTGACCGAGGCCGCCCGGTCGGGCAAGCTGGACCCGGTGATCGGGCGAGAGAAGGAGATCGAGCGGGTCATCCAGATTCTCTCTCGCCGGACGAAGAACAACCCCGCGCTCATCGGCGAGCCGGGCGTCGGCAAGACGGCCATCGCCGAGGGCCTGGCCCACCGGATCGTCAACAACGACGTCCCCGAGACGCTGGTCGGAAAGCGCGTTCTGACCCTGGACATCGGGTCGCTCGTCGCCGGGACGAAGTACCGCGGCGAGTTCGAGGAGCGCCTCAAGAAGATCATCGAGGAGCTGCGCGCCACGAACGACGCGATTCTCTTCATCGATGAGCTGCACACCCTCGTGGGGGCCGGTGCTGCCGAGGGCGCGATCGACGCGGCGAACATCCTCAAGCCGCCGCTGGCACGGGGCGAGCTGCAGTGCATCGGCGCCACCACGCTGGACGACTATCGGAAGTACATCGAGCGCGACCCCGCGCTGGAGCGCCGCTTCCAGCCGGTCATGGTCGAGGAGCCGACGCTCGAGCAGACGGTCGACATCCTCTTCGGGATCCGCGAGCGCTACGCACAGCACCACAAGGTCGTCATCTCCGACGACGCTCTCCGTGCGGCTGCCGATCTCTCGATCCGCTACATCACGGACCGCCATCTCCCCGACAAGGCGATCGACCTGATCGACGAGGCGGCGAGCCGCGTCCGGCTCCGCTACGCCTCGGCCCCGCCCGCCCTCCGGGAGGCCCAGAAAGAGCTCGATCGGATCGGACGTGAGAAGGACGCGGCCGTCAACGGCCAGGAGTACGACGAGGCCTCTCGTCTCCGGGAGCTGGAGAGCGGCGCGAAGGACCGGGTCGACGCGCTCCGCGGTGAGTGGCAGGCCGAGGTCGCGGGCGACCAGCCGACGGTCGACGCGGAGGAGATCGCGCAGATCGTCGCGATGTGGACCGGAATCCCGGTCACCCGGCTCGCCCAGGAGGAGTCCGAGCGGCTCCTGCAGATGGAGGATCACCTCCACAAGCGGGTGATCGGCCAGCAGGAGGCGATCACCACGGTCGCGCGGGCGGTCCGCCGCGCCCGGGCGGGCCTCAAGGATCCAAAGCGCCCGATCGGCTCGTTCATCTTCCTCGGCCCCACGGGCGTCGGCAAGACCGAGCTCGCCAAGGCCCTCGCCGAGTTCATGTTCGGCAGCGAGGACGCGCTCATCAAGGTCGACATGAGCGAATTCATGGAGCGCCACAACGTAAGCCGGCTGGTCGGTGCCCCGCCGGGCTACGTCGGGTTCGACGAGGGCGGCCAGCTGACCGAGGCCGTCCGCCGCAAGAGCTACGCGGTGGTCCTCCTCGACGAGATCGAGAAGGCGCATCCCGAGGTCTTCAACATCCTCCTCCAGATCCTGGAGGACGGGCACCTGTCGGATGCCAAGGGCCGGCGCGTCGACTTCCGCAACACCATCATCATCATGACCTCGAACCTGGGCGCCCGGCAGCTCCAGACCAACTCGTCCCTGGGCTTCCGCGCGCAGGGCGAGACCGAGGCGGCCCGCGCCGAGGCCTCCCATGACTTGATGCGCGAGAAGGTCGAGCGGGAGCTCAAGACCGCCTTCCGGCCGGAGTTCCTGAACCGGATCGACTCCACCATCGTCTTCCGCTCCCTGACCCAGGACGAGATCCGCCAGGTAGTCGACCTCATGCTGGCCCGGGTGCGCGACCGGCTCGGGGCCCAGCAGATGCTGCTCGAGGTCACCCAGGCCGCCAAGGACCACATCATCAAGATGGGCTACGACGTCGCCTACGGGGCCCGGCCACTGCGCCGCGTGATCCAGAACATGATCGAGGACGTCCTCGCCGAGCAGCTCCTGGTCGGCCGCCACAAGCCCGGGACGACCATCGTGGTCGACAAGGGCGAGGAGGCGGGGCTCTCGATCGAGGCCGCCGACGAGAAGACGCCCGCCGTCGTCGAGGCCGTCTAGGCGCCGTGGCGCGGCCGCAGAGCCGCTACGTCTGCCAGGCCTGCGGTGAGGCCTTCCTCCGCTGGGAGGGGCAGTGCCGCGCCTGCAGTGCCTGGAACTCGCTCGTCGAGACCGTCGTTCGCGAGGTCCCGGCCGCGGCCCGGGCGCGCGTCGCCGGGGCCGCCCCCGAGCCGGTGCTCCTCGCGTCCCTCGCCGACGAGGTGGTCCCTCGCCTGCCCGTGGGGCTCGGCGAGCTGGACAGGGTCCTCGGGGGCGGGATCGTCCCGGGATCGCTGATCCTTGTCAGCGGCGAGCCGGGGATCGGGAAGTCCACGCTCCTCCTCCAGGCCGCGGCCGGCCTGGCCGCGGGCGGACGCCCGGTCCTCTACGCGACGGGCGAGGAGTCGGGCGGCCAGGTTCGGCTGCGCGCCGACCGCCTTGGTCTTCTTGCCGGGCCGGCGGCCGCGGCCATCCGGATCCTCGCCGATCACGATGTCGAGCGGATCGTCGCGGCGGCTCGCGTCCTGCGCCCGGCGGCGGTGATCGTCGACTCCATCCAGACCGCGACGCTCGACGAGCTGGACGGTCCGGCGGGGAGCGTCGGCCAGGTCCGCGAGGCGGCGCTCCGCTTCATGGAGCTGGCCAAGGGGGAGGGGATCGCGGTCATCCTGGTCGGCCACGTCACGAAGGACGGGAGCATTGCGGGCCCGAAGACCCTGGAGCACCTCGTCGACGCCGTCGTGTCGATCGAGGGCGAGCGCGGCGGGACCCTGCGCCTCGTCCGCGCCTCGAAGAACCGGTTCGGGGCGACCGACGAGGTGGGTGTCCTCGAGATGGTCGAGGCCGGCCTCCGGGAGGTGGCGGACCCGGCTCGCGCCTTCCTGGTGGAGCACCCGGTCCCGGCGCCGGGAAGTGTCGTCGCCGCCACCCTCGAGGGCAGCCGGGCGCTGCTCGTCGAGGTCCAGGCCCTCGTCGCGCCGACCGGCTACGGGACCGCCCGCCGCACGGCGATCGGCCTCGACCCCAACCGGCTCGCCCTCCTCGTGGCCGTGCTGGGCCGGCGGGCCGGGGTCGGCCTCGGGACCCACGACGTCTACGCCAACCTGGCCGGCGGCATCACGGTCGCGGATCCCGGGCTCGACCTGCCCCTGGCGATCGCCCTCGCCTCGACCCTGCGGGATCGTCCGGTGCGGCCCGGCACCGTCGCGTTCGGCGAGGTCGGGCTCCTGGGCGAGCTCCGGGCCGTCGGGGGGACGGAACGCCGGCTCCGCGAGGCTGCGCGCCTGGGCTTCGCGCACGCGCTCGTGCCCAGGACGCGATCGGGGCCGCCCGCGGTCGCGGGAATGGACGTGGTTCCCGTGGCCACGGTGCGCGACGCCCTCGCCGGCGCCCTGGAGGGCGGGGAGCCGGGCTGATGGACGGCCCCGCCGGCTGATGGACGGCCTCGCCGGCGACCGGAGACCTGACGCCGCCCGTCGGCGGTGCTAGGCTCTCGGCCCGTGACCCGCGTCATCCGTCTCCTCGGCGCCGCCCTGGGCCTTCTCGTCGCCCTCTCGTTCGTGGCGGGCGACACCGGGATCTTCGGGCAGGGTGCGTATGCCGGCGCGCTCATCGCCCTGTGGCTCGTCGCCTGGCTCGTCGTAGGGTTCGCCGTCCTCCCCTACCTGACGGTCGTTCCCGCCGCCTGGCTGGTCCGCTGGGTGCAGGAGCTCTCGACGGCGGAGTTCGTGACGGCCGTCCTCGGTCTCGTTCTCGGCCTCGTGATGGGCCTCCTCCTCGGCTTCCCGATGGCCGCCTTCCCGGCCCCGTATGGCACCTGGCTGCCGGTCGGAGTCTCGATCACCCTGGGCCTCGGGATGGCCGGCCTGACCGTCGCCAAGCGCCATGACCTGATCGGCGCCGCCGAGGCGATCGGGTTGTTCCGGCGGCGGGGCGAGGAGGCGGCCGCGCCGCGCCGCGGGGAGCCGCACGCCGTGGTGGACACGAGCGCGATCATCGACGGGCGGATCGCCGACATCGCCGAGGCGGGGTTCCTGCAGGGCACGCTGGTCGTGCCGCGCGTCGTGCTCGAGGAGCTCCAGCGGATCGCCGACAGCCCGGATGCCATGCGGCGGGCGCGCGGGCGCCGCGGTCTCGAGATTGTGGCCCGTCTCCAGAAGGAGGACCGCGTGCCCGTGGAGATCGCCGACGAGACGCATCCGGAGATCCCGGAGGTGGACGCCAAGCTCGTGGCGATGGCGCGGGCCCGCAGCGGGATCATCCTGACGAACGACTTCAACCTGAACCGGGTCGCCGAGATCCAGGGGCTCCGGGTGATGAACGTCAACTCGCTGGCGAACGCGATGAAGCCCGCCGTCCTGCCCGGCGAGGAGCTGCGCGTCCGCGTGATCCAGGAGGGCAAGGAGGCGGGCCAGGGCGTCGGGTTCCTCGACGATGGGACGATGATCGTGGTCGAGGGCGGCGCGCGCCACCTCGACCACGAGATCGGGGTGGTGGTCACGCGGGTCCTGCAGACGATCGCGGGGCGCATGATCTTCGCCCAGCCGCGCGGCGAGTGAGCAGGGTCGACGCCGTCGTCGTCGCGGCCGGCGCAAGCACGCGGATGGGTGGCCCGGAGAAGCTCGGCTTTCTCGTGGGAGGGCGCCCCGTCCTTGCCTGGACGCTGGCGGCCCTGGCGGCCGCGCCGATCGTCCGGCGGATCGTCGTCGTGACCGCCGCCGCGCGCGTCGGCGAGATCTCCACCGCCCCATGGCTTCCGCTTCGGGTCGTCGCGGTCGTCGAGGGTGGAGCGCGACGCCAGGACTCGGTCGCCGCCGGGATCGCGGCGCTCGGCGAGGGCTCGCCGGACGACGTCGTCCTGGTCCACGACGGCGCCCGGCCGCTCGTCTCCCCGGAGCTGGTGGCGCGGGTTGCGGCCGCCGCCGCCCAGCACGGCGCGGCCATCCCGGTCGTGCCCGTGGCGGAGACCCTCAAGCGGGTGGTGGACGGGAAGGTCGCGGCGACCGTCGATCGGACCCCGCTGGCGGCGGCCCAGACGCCCCAGGGCATCCGCCGCGACGTCCTGGCCCGTGCCTGGGCCGAACGGCCGCCCGCCGGCGCCGCGACGTGGACCGACGAGGCCGCCCTGCTGGAGGCCTGTAGAATCCCGGTCCATGCGGTCCCCGGCGAATCGGCGAACCTCAAGGTGACCCTCCCCGGCGACCTGGCCCGGGTCGAGGCGGCGCTGGTGGCGCGCGGGGACCTCGCCCCGACCTCGTCCGCCGCGCGCGTCGGGTTCGGCGACGACGGCCACTCTTTCGGGCCCGGCGCCCCGCTCGCCCTCGGCGGCGTTGTGTTCGAGGGTGCCCCGCGCCTCCACGGCCACTCCGACGGCGACGTCGCGCTCCACGCGGTCTGCGACGCGCTCCTCGGCGCCGCAGGTCTCGGCGACCTCGGCCGACTCTTCCCGGCCGGTCCGGCCACGACGGCCGGGATCGCCAGCACGGAGATGCTGGCCGCCTGCCTGGAACGCGTGCTCGCCGCCGGCTACATGCCCACGGCGATCGACCTCACCCTGGTGGGCGCCCGGCCGCGCCTCGCCGAGCGCCTCGACGCGATGGCCGGCACGATCGCCGGCCTGCTCGGCCTCGCGACCGACCGGGTCAACGTGAAAGCGTCCAGCGGCAACCTCGCCGGCTTCGAGGGCGCCGGGCGCGGGATCAGCGCCCGCGCCGTGGCCGTCGTTGCCCCGCGCGGGCGGGGGCCGATCGTCTCGTGACCGTCCAGCTCCTCGACACGCTGAGCGGGTCGCTCCGGACCCTCGAGCCGATGGAGCCCGGCCACGTCCGGGTCTACTCCTGCGGGCCGACCGTCTACGGGGCGGCCCACGTCGGCAACTTCCGCTCGTTCCTGTTCGCCGACCTCCTGGTCCGCCACCTGCGCTGGCGCGGCCTCCGGGTCACCTGGGTCATGAACCTGACCGACGTCGATGACAAGATCATCCGGGGCGCGGCCGCGGAGGGGATCGGGATCGACGAGCTGGCCGAGCGCTGGATCGCCCGCTTTCTGGAGGACGCGCGCACGCTGCGCATGACCCGCCCGGATGTCGTGCCCCGGGCGACCGAGCACATCCCGGAGATGGTGGCGCTCCTCGAGCGCCTTCTCGCGGCCGGTCACGCCTACCGGACCGACGATGGCTCGGTCTTCTTCCGAATCGCCAGCTGGCCCGCGTACGGCCGCCTGGCCCGGCTCGACCCGGACCAGCTGCGCGTGGGCGAGCGGGTCGCCGCCGACGAGTACTCCAAGGATGACGTCCGCGACTTCGTGCTGTGGAAGGGCCCGAAGGACGGGGAGCCGAGCTGGGAGACGGCCATCGGGCCCGGGCGCCCGGGGTGGCACCTGGAATGCTCGGCGATGTCGATGCGCTACCTCGGGGAGTCGTTCGACATCCACACGGGGGGCGTCGACCTGGTCTTCCCCCACCACGAGGACGAGATGGCGCAGTCCGAGGCGGCGACCGGGAAGCCGTTCGTGCGCACGTGGCTCCATTGCGCCCACCTCCAGATGGGCGGCCGCAAGATGGCGAAGTCGGACGGCAACATCGCGCGGGTGGCCGACCTCATCGCCGCGGGGACCTCGCCCCGCGCCCTCCGGTACGCGCTCCTCGTGGCCCACTACCGGACGGGCCTGAGCTTCAGCGACGACTCGCTGGCGGCGGCGTCCGCCGCCGTGGAACGCCTCGACGCGGTCGCGGCGGCGCTCGATGCCTACGCCGCCGACGGACCGGACGATCCCGCGCTGCCGGGGGTGCTGGCGCGCGCGCGCGACGCGTTCGGGGCAGCCCTCGACGACGATCTCGCGATCTCGCCGGCGCTGGCCGCGGTCTTCGACCTCGTGCGCGACCTCAACCGCCGTGTCGCAGAGCGGGCGCTCTCGACGGCCGACGCCGGTGCGGCGCTGGCGGCGCTCCGTGATCTCGATGTCGTGCTCGGGCTCCTGCCCACCCCGCTCGATGCCCTGCCTGCCGACCTCGTCGCGCTGCTCGAGGCGCGGGCCGCCGCGCGCACCGCGCGCGACTGGGCCGCGGCGGACCGCCTGCGGGACGACCTCGCGGTGGCCGGCATCCTCGTCGAGGACTCTCGCGACGGGCAGCGCTGGCGTCGCGCGGGGGGGCCGGCCCGTGCCTGACGGCCCGCGCCCGCGC
>JAZDPM010000102.1:0-5372 GCA_043797725.1 Chloroflexota bacterium | reverse complement strand
GGTCGCCCGCCGGACGCCGCCCTCGAGCACGGCGATCTCGCCCTGGACGGTGCCCGGCCCGACCGTGGCCACGGCCGCCTCGACTCCGCCGGCGCGCTTCGTGACCGCCAGCTCGCCCTCGAGCACCACGTAGAGCGCGTCACCGGGGCCGCCCTCCGCGACCAGCGTCGCCCCCGGGGCCACCGTCACCTCCGTCGCCACGGCGCGGACGCGGGCCAGCTCGGCAGGTCCCAGGTCGGCGAAGAGCGGGACCCGGGCCAGGGGGTCGTCAGGAGCCGGGCGCTGCCCGCCCTCGTCCCCGGGGACCGGCGCGTCGTCGCGCAGGCGGGCGTACATCACGGCGTCCACCGTGGCCTCCCGGAAGGGGAGATACCGGCGCAGGATCCCCTCGCGCCGGAAGCCGGCCCGCAGGGCCACTCTCCCCGGCGCCTCGTTGCCGACGAGTGTCAGCAGCTCCAGGCGCTCCAGGGCGGGGTCGGCGAACGCCCACTCCACGAGGAGTCTCACCGCGCGCGTCGCGAGGCCCCGGCCGCGCGCACCCGGCGCCAGCCAGTAGCCGACCGCCGCCCGGCCGCGGGAGCTGCCCGGGCGGAGGCCGATCATCCCGGCCAGCGCCCCGCTCGCCCGCTCCTCGATGGCGAAGGCCAGGTCGCCCCCGGTTGTCCACGCGTCGGTCACCTCCTCGATGAAGGTCAGCGCGTCGGCCGCGGCGTAGGGAACCGGGATCGGGATCCAGCGAGCGATCTCGGGGTCGTTGCAGGCGGCCGTGATCGCCTCCGCGTCGTCATCGCGGGGGAGCCGCAGGACGACGACCTCGTCGCCGAGGGGTGGCTCCGGCGGCAGCCGGGGGGAACGGGGAGGGGAGCCGCCGGGCGCACTCACCGCGTCACAGGCCGGCAAGGTGCTGGTGGACGAACTGGACGGCCATCGACCCCTCGCCCACGCCCGAGGCGATCCGCTTCACCGAGCGGCTCCGGACGTCGCCGGCGGCAAAGACGCCCGGCAGATTCGTCTCCAGAAGGAACGGCTCGCGGGCCAGTGGCCAGCCGGCAACCCGGCCGTCGGCGGCCCGGGCGAGGGCCGCTCCGGTCACGATGAAGCCCGCCCCGTCGCGCTCCACGGTTCCGGCCAGCCAGTCGGTCCGGGGGAGGGCGCCGATGAAGAGGAAGAGCGCGTCCATCGGCTCGGCCGCGCGGGTCCCGTCCGCGGAGTTCTCGACGGTGATCTCCTCGAGGCCGTCGGTTCCGCGCACGGCCGCGACGCTGGCGTTCAGCCGGATCGTCACGTTGGGGCGGGCACGCAACTGGTCCACCAGGTAGGCGGACATCCCGGCCGCGATGTCGCCTCCCCGGACCAGGAGCAGGACGCTCGCGGCGAATTGGGAGAGGTGGACCGCGGCCTGTCCGGCGGAGTTGCCTCCGCCGACCACGGCCACCCGCTGGCCCCGCGTGGCGAGCGCCTCGGTGATCGCGGCGCCGTAGAAGACGCCGACGCCCACGAGCGGGTCGATCCCCTCCACCTCGAGGCGCCGGTACTGGACGCCCGTGGCCACGATGAAGGCGCCGCAGGCGATCTCGCTCCCGTCGTCGAGGGTCACCAGCCGGTAGCGGTCCTCGATGCGGAGGGAGGTGGCCTCGCGCGAGGTCAGGAGCTCGGCCCCGAGCCGGCTCGCCTGGGCGACCGCGCGCCGCGTCAGGTCGGCTCCCGTCAGGCCCGAGGGGAACCCGAGGTAGTTCTCGATCCGCGACGTCGTGCCGGCCTGGCCGCCGGGCGCCTCGCGCTCGAGGAGGAGGGTCCGCAGGCCCTCCGACGCGCCGTAGACAGCCGCCGCGAGGCCGGCAGGCCCGCCGCCGGCGATGACGAGGTCGTAGGTCCGCAGTTCCGGGCGTGTCCGCAGGCCGACCTTCTCGGCGATCGCGGCGTTGGCGGGAGCGAGGAGGTGCGAGCCGTCCGGGAAGACGAGCAGGGGGTCGCGCCCGGGGTCGACCGCCGCGGCTTCCGCGAGACGGCCGGCCTCGGGGTCGCGCTCGACATCCACCCAGCGGTAGGGGACGAGGTTCCGGGCGAGGTAGTCCTTGATCTCGTGCGCCCGGGCCGACCAGCGGTGGCCGACGAGGCGGATCCCCTCGAACGGCGGCCGGAAGGTCGCCCGCCAGTCGGAGAGAAGATCGTCGAGCGCCGGGAAGAGGCGTTCCTCGGGAGGGTCCCATGGCTTCTGGAGGTACTGGTCCAGGCGGATCTCGTTGATCGCCCGGATTGCGACGTTGGTGTCCGCGTACGCCGTGAGGAGGACCCGGCGGGCGTCGGGGGCGAGCTCCAGCGAGGCGGCCAGGAGCTCGATCCCGGTCATGCGGGGCATCCGCTGGTCGACGAGGAGGAGGGCGACCGGCGTCTCACGGAGGGCGAGGCGGCGGATGACGTCGAGCGCCGTCTCCCCGGAGTCGGCGGCCAGGACGGTGTACTCCGCCCCGAAATGGCCCCGGAGCTCGCGTTCCACCGCGCGCAGGACTGCGGGCTCGTCGTCGACGACCAGGATCACCGGGTTGGCCATGGCACGTTGTCCCTCCCTCGCCGGCCGACCGGGCTCCCCGCTCGCGGCCCGGGGACGGGCGGCACCCCTAGACTAGCCCACGAGGACCCCTGCGGCGAGGGGTCGATCAGCGGAGGACGAGATGGCCGACCGGGCGCCGCGACGCTACGTCGCGGATGGACAGGCGAGGGGCTATCCGGTCCGCACCGAGCACGTCCGGATCCCGATGGACGACGGGATCGACCTCGCGGCCACCCTCTACCTTCCCGACGCACCGGGCGACGGCTCCTTCCCGGCGGTCCTCGAGTCGATCCCATACCGCAAGGACGACTGGACGCTGTCGCGTGACTGGTCGCTCCACGGCGCATTCGCCGCCGCCGGGTACGCGAGCTGCCGCCTCGACGTGCGCGGGACCGGGAGCAGCCGGGGGATCGCCGACGACGAGTACACCGAGCGCGAGATCCTCGACAACCTGGCGGTCATCGACTGGCTGGCGAACCGGCCGGGGGCCGCCGGGCCGGTCGGCATGTTCGGCATCAGCTGGGGCGGCTTCTCCGCGCTCCAGGCTGCCATGCGCCGCCCGCCGGCCCTGAAGGCGATCATCCCCGCCTGTTTCAGCCACGACCGCTACCACGTGGACGTCCACTGGTGGGGCGGGACGCGGCTCATCGGCGAGAGCGTCTACTGGCCGGTCGAGATGGTCGGCGAGAATGCGCTCCCTCCAGACCCGCAGCGCTTCGGCCCGGGCTGGCGCGAGGAGTGGCTCCGGCGGCTCGAGGCGACGCCCCAGTGGCCGCTCGCCTCGCTGCGCCACCAGCGCCGCGACGCCCATTGGCGGCACGGGTCCGCGATCGAGGACTGGGAGTCGATCGAGGCCGCCGTCCTCGCCCTCGGCGGGCTCAACGACTGGTACCGCGACAGTGTGCTGGCGGTCGTGGCCAATGTCCGCGCCCCCCGCCGCGGGATCCTGGGCCCGTGGGGGCACGCCTGGCCGCACGCGGGATCGCCCGGGCAGACGATCGACGGGGTCGGGCTCATGACGCGCTGGTGGGACCGCTGGCTGAAGGACGAGCGCAACGGGATCGACGACGGTCCGGCGCTCTCGGTTTTCGTCGTGGAGCCGGAGGCCGACCGGCCCTTCCCGGCCGAGGTCGCCCCCGCGGCCCTCCCCGGGCGCTGGTGGTCGATCGGCCGCTGGCCGTCCGACCCGCCGATCGCTCCCCCCGCCCCGCTCCACCTCGCGGGCGCCGGGGCGGCCGGTCATGGCTCCCTCCGCCTCGGCCGCCCCGCGGCCGACGACGCGCCCGACACGTGGTCGGGCGGCCCCGCCGCCGCGATGGCCGCACCCTTCACCTGCACCGGCTCCGAGCCGCAGGGCGGGCCGCTGGACCAGCGCCCGGACGACGCCCGCTCCCTTGTCTACACGGGCGACCCGCTGGCCGAGCCGATTCTCGTCGCGGGCACGCCCGCCGTCGACCTGTGGCTGGCCGCCGACCGCCCGGTCGCGCAGGTCGCCGTCCGCCTCGAGGCGCTGGCGCCGGGCGGCACGAGCGCCCTGCTCGCCCGGGGGCTCCTCAACCTCACGCGTCGCCATTCCTTCGCGGAGCCCGCCCCCGTCAGACCCGGCGAGGTGATGGCGGTCACGATCCCGCTCACCGCGACCGGCGCGCGCGTCCCCGCCGGCCAGCGGCTCCGTGTCGCCGTCGCCGGCGCGGCCTTCCCGGTGGCGTGGCCGCCGCCGGCCCCCGTCGTCCTCACCGTGTTCCACGACGCCGCCCGTCCGTCGCGGCTGCGCCTCCCGACGCCGGCGGGCTGGGCGCCGGCGACCGAGGACCTTGGAACCGGGGCGTCCGACCCGGGCACGGCCGAGGAGCGGCCCGGGATCCCGGAGGCCTGGCGCGTCGAGCGCGACGAGCTCGCCGGGACCACGACGCTCGTTTCCGAGGCGGGCGGCGCGAACCGGTTCCCCGAACGGGGCGGCCTCCTGTTCGGCTCGGAGGAGCGGTACCGGATCGTCGCCGGCGACGACTGGGCGACCTGCGTGGCCGAGGGCCGCGCCTTCTATCGCCTGGTCTACCCGGAGGGGCGGCTGATCACTGCCGACGGGAGCCTCGTCGTGCGCTCCACCGCGGCCGACTTCGATGTCCGGATCGACCTCTCGGTCGCCGAGGACGGGGCGCCGGTCTTCGAGCAGACCTGGAAGGAGCGGATCCCCCGCGACCTGCTGTGAGCGAGCGGCGCGCGGACCCCGAGGACGGTCGGGCGGTGCTCGCGGCCCGGGACGTCGGGCTACGATTCGCGCTGCTCATGCGAAGGAGGACTCCATGATCGATCCCGTCGGCCTCCATCCCCAGGTGGGCGAGGTCACGGTCTCCGAGATCGCCCACGAGTGGGTCCACCACGACCGCGAGCACCTCGGGCAGCTCATCGCCCTGAGTCGACGTCTCGTCTGGCCGGCCATGGGCAACGCCCGGCTCTTCTCCGGCCCCGACGCCTGACGCGCGGGCGCCGGCGCCGGCCGGCGCGTCCGGGCCGGACCGTGGATCATGCGCACGTGCACGCCGCCGGCCCGCCGCCCCGGACGCGCCTCCCCGACCTGGGCCCGCGCGGCGAGGGCTGGGTGGTCATCCAGGCCGTCCTCTTCGGCCTCCTCGCCCTCGCCGGGACGGCCGGGCCCGCGTGGGGCGATCCGTGGCTCGTGGCCGGGCGGCTGGCCGGCGCGGTGCTCGTCGGGGCGGGGCTGGTCGCCGGCCTGCTCGGCCTCGTGGGCCTGCGGGAGAATCTCACCGCGGTGCCGCGCCCGGTCGAGGACGGCCGCCTCATCGAATCCGGGATCTACGGG
>JAZDPM010000095.1:0-7450 GCA_043797725.1 Chloroflexota bacterium | reverse complement strand
CCAGGGATGCAGCCGAGGGCCGATGAACCTGATCAACGTCGCTCGCACGCAGGCGAGACGGCTCCACCGGACGATCAGCGGGCTCCGCACGCGCGGCTACCGACGGCGCCTCGGCTGGGACCGCGATCCGCAGTTCTGGCGCCGCCTCGCCCAGGCGGGCGCCACCCTGCCGCCCCGGCGTCCGGACGCCCGGTGGCGGGAATGGGCCAACCGGGCGCTGGTTGACCGGGCCCAGGTCGAGGCAGCGGTCGCGGAAGTGGCCCGGTGCGGGCTTCCCCCGCACAACGACCGCCCCAAGAACTGGGACCTCCTCGTCGCCCTGGGGGCCATCCTCGAACACACCCGCCCCGCGGACCCCGTCCTCGAGATGGGGGCTCCGCGCTACTCGCGGCTCCTCCCCTGGCTGGCGCTCTACGGCTACCGAAAGCTCGACGGGATCGACCTCGTCTTCGATGCCGAGATCCGGGACGGCCCGATCCGCTACCGGCCAATGGACCTCACCGCGACGACGTTCCCCGATCGTTCGTTCGCGGCGATCGCCTGCCTCAGCGTCGTGGAGCACGGGGTCGACATCGAGCGCTACCTCGCCGAGGCGGGCCGGCTCTTGCGCCCGGGCGGCGTTCTCGTGACCTCGACGGACTTCTGGTGCGATCCGGTCGACGTCGCCGGCCTGGAGGCCTATGGCGGGCCGGTCCGGATCTTCGGTCCCGGAGACCTCGCCGGCTGGCTCGAGACCGCCGCCGGCCACGGCCTGGAGCCGGTGCGGCCGCTCGATCTCCGCTGCGGGGAGCGGGTCGTCACCTGGGAGCGGCTCGGCCTCGACTACACGTTCGCCAACGTCGTCCTCCGTCGGCGCTGACGGGTGCCGTTCGTGGGCGATCCCACCCCGCCGCCGCCCCGTCAACCGTCGGCAGCGCGGCGCGGGGTCCGGCGCGTGGTCGGCCTGCTGCCGGCGCCGCGGGACGCGGCCGCGCGCGCGGTCGGCCGGGCGCTGCGCGACCTCGTGACGGGACGGCCGCCAGAACCGAGGCGCATCCGCACTGGTGAGCCGCGGCTCGACCCCGCCCGCCTCGAGGAGGCCCGGCGCGCGCTCGACGAGGGCCGCCTGGACGAGGCCCTCGCGGGGGCGGGCGAGATCCTGGCCTCTCACCCGCGCACGATCGCCGCCCACGAGATCCG
Source organism: Chloroflexota bacterium (assembly GCA_043797725.1). Lineage (GTDB taxonomy): Bacteria > Chloroflexota > Limnocylindria > Limnocylindrales > CSP1-4 > CTSoil-043. The sequence goes on along the minus strand of JAZDPM010000095.1, from coordinate 6,271 downwards.
CCAGGCGGCCCTCCTGCGGGCCGGCGAGCCGACGGCGAGCCTTGCGGCGCTCCGGGTGCTGCGGCGTATCGCCGACACGCCGGAACGAACCGACCTGGACCGGCGCCTCGTCGGGATGCTGCGCGAGAGCGACGACGGGTGGCTGCCGCGCATCCCGGGACCGGCGGACCCGATCGCGCCGGCGGCGCCGGGGCGGGTCCTCCATCTCCTCAAGGAGTCGCCCCCGGACCGCCAGACCGGCTTCGCCATGCGCAGCCACCACATCCTGGCCGCTCAGCGCGCCGCCGGGCTGGACCCCGTCGCCGTCACCGCCCTGGGTTTCCCCCGCGCGGCCGGCCGCATCGCGCCCGCCCTCGAGACGATCGACGGGATCCGCATGCACCGCCTCGACCTGGGCGCCCGCTACCCGGCCGACGTTCCCCTCGACCGCTACCTCGAGGACTTCGCCTGGCTGGCCTCGGGGATCGTCCATGCCGAGCGGCCGGCGATCCTCCATGCCGCGTCCGGGCTGCGCGGCTACGACATGGCGCTCGTCGGGCTCGCCCTCCGGGCCCGTCACGATCTCCCCCTCGTCTACGAGCTTCGCTCCTTCCTGGAGACCTCCTGGAGCGGCCGGGAGGGCGCGGAGCTGGCCGAGATGAGCCGGCGGCGACAGGCCGCCGAGACGCGGGCGATGACGGGGGCCGACGCGGTGGTGACGATCGCCGAGGCGATGCGCGAGGACGTCGTGGCCCGCGGCATCCCGCCCGAGCGGGTCTTCGTCACGCCGAACGGGGTCGACGCCGACCAGTTCGCGCCGCGCCCGCCGGACGCGGCGCTTCGGGCGCGGCACGGGCTCCACGGCTTCGTGTTCGGGTACGTGAGCAACCTCGACCACCCCCGCGAGGGCCAGGAGCTGCTCATCGAGGCGGCCGCCCGGCTGCGCTCGCGCGGTCGCGACGCGACCTGCCTGATCGTCGGCGACGGGCGGCGACGGCGGGAGCTCGAGGAGTTGGCCGACCGCGGACGGGCACGCGCCAGCGTGGTCTTCACCGGCGCCGTGCCCCACGCCGAGGTGCCCGCGTACTACGCCGCCCTCGACGCCTTCGTGGTGCCGCGCCGCGACGAGCGGGCGGCCCGCCACGTCACGCCCCTCAAGCCCTTCGAGGCGATGGCGATGGAGCGGCCGCTGGTCGTGAGCGACCTCCCGGCGCTCCGCGAGATCGCGGCGCCGGACGAGCGCGGCCTGGTCTTCGCCCCCGACGACGCCGACGCCCTGGTCGCCTGCCTGGAGCGGCTCATGGACGCGCCCGAGCTGGGGCGGGCGCTCGGGAGAGCGGGGCGGGCGTGGGTGGTGCGCGAGCGCACCTGGGCGACCAACGTGCCGATCTACGAGGCAGTCTACGCCTGCGCCCGGGCCCACCACGCGGCGACCCGATGAGCGCCTCGGCCGGGCTCCTGGAGGGGATCCGGGCGATCCGGTTCCTGGAGGCGGCGGGGCACCAGCAGCCGCTGCTCCTCCTCTACCACCCGCCGGCCCGGACCAACCCGTTCCAGCGACTCCTCTACCAGGAGGGCTGGAGCCGGGGGGTCGTGGCCCTGCCCCTGGCCGACCCGGCCGACGCCGAGGGCATCGCGCAAGTGGCCCGGGGCCGCGTCGCGGTGGCCCTCCACCTGCACTGGCTCAACGGGGTCACCGAGCGCGCCGGGACGGCCGAGGAGGCGCGGGCCCTGGCGATGGCCTTCCTCGCTCGCCTGGACGCTGTCCGCGCCCACGGCGGTCACGTGGCCTGGACCATCCACAACGTGCTCCCCCATGACGTGCGCTTCGAGGACGAGGCCGTACTGGTGCGGCGGGGCGTCGTGGAGCGCGCGGCGATGGTCCACGCCCTCGCCGCCTCGACGCCAGCCGCGGCCGCGCCCTGGTTCGAGATCCCGACCGACCGGCTGGTGGTGATCCCGCATCCCAGCTACGCGGGCGTCTACCCCGCCACGGCGACGCGCGAGGCGGCCCGCTTCGAGCTGGGCCTCTGGCCCGATGAGCTCGTCTACCTCGCCTTCGGGGCCATCCGGCCGTACAAGGGCATCGATGCCCTCCTCGCCGCCTGGCGCGCCGCCGCGGCCTCGCCCGCCGTACCGCGGCGCCTGGTCGTCGCCGGGGGCGTGACTCCCGGGCCGGGCACCGACGAGCTGCTCCTTGATCTCGCCGTGACGCCCGACGTGGCGGCCTTCCCGCGGCGGATCGAGGACCACCTCGTGGGGGACTTCCATCGGGCGGCCGACGTCGCCGTGCTGACGCGCACGCAGGCCCTCAACTCCGGGGTCCTCCTCCTGGCCCTGACCTTCGGCCTGCCGGTCGTCGCGCCGCGATTCGCGGCGGCGGTGGAGCTGCTCGACGACCGCGTCGCGCTGCTGTACGAGCCGGGCGACCAGGACGGGCTGGTCAAGGCGCTGGGGCGGGCGCCGGAGCTGGTCGCCGGGCGCCCGGCAGACCACGCCAGGGAGATCGCCGCCCGGTTCGACCCGGCCGAGATCTCCCGGCGGTTCATGGACGAGCTGCGGCAGCGAGTCGAGGCGGCCGGCTGACCCTGACGACCGCCCGATGGCCCTGTCGGCGGCCGGCTGACCCCGGAGGTCAGGCGCTCCAGCCGGCCCCCAGGCGGAGCACCTGGCGCGGCCGGAGCGTGCGACCCTGCGAGGCGTTCACGGTGTCGAGGATGAGGTCGCCGCTCGCGTAGACCGCGTCCCAGTCGATGGCCCGGTGGGCGGTGACGATGACGAGGAGCTCCGCCCAGCCCAGCAGGTCGTCGAGCGGCATGGAGGCGTCGGCGCGCCCGTTGGCGTCGCGAAGCTGGGCGATGTGCGGGTCGTGGAAGCGGACCTCGGCACCCCGCTCGCGGAGCCCGGCGAGGACGTGGGCCGCGGGCGCCTCGCGGGCGTCGCCAACGTCCGCCTTGAAGGCGACGCCGAGGACCCCGACCCGGGCGCCCTTGAGCGACCGCGAGCGGTCGTTCAGTGCCTCGCCGGCGAGGTCGACCACGTGGCGGGGCATCCCCACGTTCACGTCGGCGGCCAGCTCGATGAAGCGGTCGGTGAAGTCGAACTCGCGGGCCCGCCAGGAAAGGTAGTAGGGGTCGACCGGGATGCAGTGCCCGCCGACGCCCGGACCCGGGGTGAACTTCATGAAGCCGAACGGCTTCGTGGCCGCTGCGTCGATGACCTCCCAGACGTCGAGGCCCATCCGCTCGCAGAGGAGCGCGAGCTGGTTGACGAAGGCGATGTTGATGTTCCGGAAGACGTTCTCGAGGAGCTTCGCCATCTCCGCCGCGTCGGGCGACGAGAGCTCGACGACCGTGTCGTTGATATTCCGCAGCAGCGCAGCCGCCCGCGCCGTCGCCGCCGGGGTCGAGCCGCCGACCAGGCGCGGGACCAGCTTCCCGGAGCTCGCCGGGTCGCCCGGGCTGACCCGCTCGGGGGCGAAGGCGAGGTCGAAGTCCGGGCCGGCCCGGAGGCCGGTGTCGCGTTCGAGGGCGGCCCTGAACGGACCGGTCGTGGTGCCCGGGAATGTCGTCGACTGGAGGACGACGAGGTGCCCGGCACGGAGGCCGGCACGGACGAGCTCGGCCGCGGAGAGGACCGGACCGAGGTCCGGGTCCTTCGTCGTGGTCACGGGCGTCGGGACGCAGACGAAGACCGCGTCGGCGGCGCGGACGACGTCCGGGTCGGGCGCGATCGCGCGGAAGCCCGCGCCGAGCGCTGCCACGAGGCGGGCGTCGGGGATGTCCTCGATGGGGGAGCTGCCCCGGGTGAGCTCGTCGACCCGCGCCGGGCTGGCGTCGATCCCGGTGACCGCGACACCCGCCTCCACGAACCCCAGGGCGAGCGGCAGCCCGACGTATCCCAGTCCGATGACGGCGATGGACCGATCGTGTGCCACGACGCCTCCTGTGGCGTGACCCCGTTCCTTCGGTCAGGAGGATACCCGGTCGCGGGCCAGCTCCTCGACGAGGGCGAGATAGCGCGGCGCCTCGCCGTCCCAGGCGAGCTCCCGGGCCCGCGCGGCGGCGCGCACCGCCGCCTCGGCGCGCCACGCCGGCTCGTCCAGGGTGCGCAGGATCGCCCGGGCGAGGTCGGCCGGGTCGTCCGGTCGGTACCAGGCGAGCACGTCGCCGTCGAACTCCGCGCGGGCCGCCGGGAGATCCGCGGCGACGACGGGCTTCTCCATGATCGCGCCTTCGAAGACCTTCGTGGAGAGGCTCATCTCCGAGAAGCGGTTGCGCCGAATCGGCGAGAGGGCGACGTCGGCCCCGGCCAGGGCACCCGCCACTGCGTGAAGCGGGATGCGACCGTGGAGGTGCACCCGGTCGGCGATGCCGAGTCGCCCCGCCTGGTCGCGCAGATCCTCCTCGCGGTCCCCCCGCCCGTAGAGGTCGAGGGCGACGGGGAGGTCGGGCCGCTCCCGGGCCAGGATCGCGACCGCCTCGACGACGTCCTCGAGCGCGTACAGCGGGGTCAAGGCGCCGGCGTAGGCCAGGCGGAGGACGCCGTCGGCCATGAACGGCCGGCGGGCGTGGGCAGCGGGATCGAAGCGAGCGAGAACGGGGCCGTTGCGGATGACGGCCAGCTTCCGGGCGGGGATCCCCAGCCCGACGAGCCGCTCGTGGCGCGCCCCGGTGACCGAGAGGACCCGGTTCGCGACCGACGCGGCGAGGCGCTCCGTGACGGTCAGGGCACCGATCGTGAGCCGGTTCGAGGCGCCGGGCCAGCGGGACCGGAAGAACTCGGGCGTCGCCTCGTGGAAGTCGAGGAGGACCGGGACGCCGGCCAGGCGCAGCGGGAGCGCGGCGAAGACGAGGAAGTCCGGCGGGGTATGGATCTGCACCAGGCCGTAGCGGCGGCGGCGGTGCGCCCGGGCGAGGGCGAACGTGGCCCGCACCAGGAACGCTGCGTACTCCGCGAGGTAGGTGGCGATGGGCGAGCCCTGGTGGCGCTGGACGTCCAGCCGGGTGATCGCCACGCCGTCGAGGGTGCCCTCCCGTGGATCACCGGGCCGCCGCAGTGACACCACGTCCACCTCGCGCCCCGCGCGCACGAGCGTCTCGGCCTGGCGCCGGACCCGCGGGTCCTCCTCGTAGTAGCTGTGGACGAGCATGGCGACGGGGCGCCGTCGCCGGCCGGGGGTCGGTGGCATCGAGAGCATCCTAGTCGCTGGGCGCCCGCGGGACCGGCGGTCGGGCGATCAGCGTCGCGCGAGCCACCTTTCGATCTCCGACGCGATCCGCTCACCGGCGCGGCCGTCCCAGAGGGGCGGCGGCTCGGACGGCCGGACGAACGACCCGGCGAGGACGGCGGCTACCTCGGCCGGGGCGGATTCCGGGGTGACGAGGCGGTTCGTGCCGTGGGAGATCGTGATGGGCCGCTCCGTGTTCGGCCGGACCGTCAGGCAGGGAACCCCGAGCACGGTCGTCTCCTCCTGGATCCCGCCCGAGTCGGTCACCACGACCGCCGCTCCGCGGACCAGCGACAGGAAGTCGACGTAGCCGAGCGGCTCGACGACGAGGATCCGCTCGCCGCCGCGCAGCCCGGCCGCCTCGAGCGTCGGCCGGCCGCGGGGGTGGAGCGGGAGCACGACCGGGACCTGCGCCGCGATGCCGTCGAGCATGGCCACCAGCCGCCGCGCCGCCTCGGGACGGTCGACGTTTGCCGGCCGGTGGAGCGTCGCGACCGCGTACGGCCCCGCGATCCCGAGGGTCGCCCGCTGGCGCCCCGCGTCGAACCGGTCGAGGTTGGCCAGCAGCGTGTCGATCATCGGGTTGCCCACGAGATGGATCCGGTCCGCTTCCACGCCCTCGCGGGCGAGGTGGGCGATCGCCTCGGGGCTGGTCGCGAAGAGGAGGTCGGACAGGATGTCCGTGACGCGCCGGTTGACCTCCTCCGGCATGGTCATGTCGAAGCTGCGGAGGCCCGCCTCGACGTGCGCCAGCGGCACTCCCATCTTCGAGCCGACGAGGGCGGCGGCCGTGGTCGAGTTGACATCGCCGTAGACGATCGCGAGGGACGGCCGGATCTCGGCGAAGGCGCTCTCGAGGGCGACCATGATCGCCGCCGTCTGGGCCGCGTGGCTGCCGGAGCCGACGCCGAGGTTGAGGTCCGGCTCGGGGAGCCCGAGCTCGCGGAAGAAGACGTCGGACAGGGCGGCGTCGTAGTGCTGGCCCGTGTGGATCAGCGTCTGGGGGAGGCCGCGGGCGCCGAGGGCCCGGATGACCGGAGCCGCCTTCATGAAGTTCGGGCG
>JAZDPM010000078.1:0-5649 GCA_043797725.1 Chloroflexota bacterium | reverse complement strand
GCCGTCGCGGGCCGAGGCGCCCTACCGCGTGATCGAGGGGTCGCCGACCCGGCCCAGGAAGAGGATCGCCCCGGTCGGCACGTCGCGGAGGGCGAACAGGAACGGCCGGTCGACCGCGAGCGTCACCGGCTCGGCCGGCATCGAGACCTTCCCCATGACGACCGCGGTCGCGGCGGCGGCCTCGGTGCCTTTCTCGTCGACGTCGATGTTGGCCTGGTGGATTACGTCCGTGATCGCCAGCCGCTCGGCCTTCGTGATCCCGCTGAAGTCGGCCCGGTCGTCGAAGGCGGAGGGCATCCCGAGCGCGGCCAGCACGTCGGCCAGCTGTGCCTTCGTCACGATCGAGAACCTGGGGAAGGTGAGCGAGACCTGCGCCTCCGCGAGCCCGGTCGTGATCGAGGCGAGCTGGTCGGCCGTCAACGCCTGCTCGAAGGTCGCGAGGTCGTCGGGCACGATGATCGTCATCGCCAGGGATCCGCCGATGTACGGGATCTCCACGGCCGTCCAGCCGGTCCCGGTGGCGTGCCGCATCCCCGCCGTGGCCGACATCATCGGCACCTCCACGGTCGTGCCGTCGGCGCGGGTGAAGGCACCCGGCTTCGTGGATTCGGCCGGGAAGGGCGTGAGCCAGGGCGCCTTCAGATAGATAGCATCGATGAGCGTGAGCCGCGTGTCGCGGTTCAGGATCCCCCGGGCCAACAGCTCCGGGATGCGGTGCTCGGTCTGGCCGTCCACCCAGCCGTTGATCAGCAGCCGGGCCGCCTCGATCTCGGCGACGTAGTCCACGAGCCGGAGGCCGGCCCCGAACCGCGAGGCCAGGGCCTCGAGATAGGCCGGCTCCAGGGGCATCTCCTTCTGGGCGAAGGGGGCGTTCGCGATCCGGAGCGCGACGGGGAGGCTCGCGCCAGAGGCGTCCCCGAAGGTGCCGCTGCGGGTGGCGAGCACCTGGTCGAGCGCGTTGAGCCACGAGGCGTGGTCGTCGGACGCCAGGCCGTGCATGACGGCGTCCATCTCGGCCGCGGTCTCGCCGCGCGCCCCGGCCCGGGCCATCGCGAGGGCCAGGGCGATGCTGGTCGGCGAGAGCACGACGTTCGGCTCGTCGGCCGCCAGGGCCCGGTAGAGGTCCAGGCCGAAAGCGGAGAGGGCGGCGCCCACGCCGGAGGCGGCCGCGGGGTCGGCAGACGCGCGGGGGACATCGGCCCGGGCGATGGCGATATCGGCACCCGGCGTGACGGCCGGTGCACAGGCGGAGATGGCGAGGACGACCGACAGCAGGGCGGCGAGTTTCGTCTTCATGGACCAACGACGCCGCGGCGGCCCCCGCGGTTGCCACCGGGACGGCGTATCCTCAGCCGCCATGGAACGCTGGAAGACGATCTTCGAGCCATTCCGGATCCACTCCGTCGAGCCGATCCGGATCTCCACTCGCGAGGATCGTGCGCTGGCCATCGAGAAGGCCGGCTTCAACCTCTTCAACCTGCACGCCGACGACGTCCTCGTCGACCTGCTCACGGATTCGGGCACCGGAGCCATGAGCCGGGATCAGTGGGCGGCCATCCAGCACGGCGATGAGTCCTACGCGGGCAGCCCGTCGTGGTACGCGTTCCGGGAATCGGTCCACGACCTCTTCCCGTTCCGCCACGTCATCCCCACCCACCAGGGCCGCGCTGCCGAGAGGATCCTCTTCTCGGTGATCGGCGGGCCTGGGAAGACGATCCCCAACAACATTCACTTCGACACGACCCGGGCGAACGTGGAGTTCACGGGCGCCGCGGCCGTGGACCTCGTCATCGAGGAGGGGCGCCACCCCGAGGTCGAGCACCCCTTCAAGGGGAACATGGACCTCGCCCGGCTCGACGTGCTCCTCGCCGAGCTCGGCCCGCAGAAGGTCCCGGTCGTCTTCGTCACCATCACCAACAACTCGGGCGGCGGCCAGCCGGTGAGCCTGGAGAACCTCCGCGGCGTCCGCGCCGTCTGCGACCGTCACGGCGTGCCCCTCTTCCTGGACGCCTGCCGCTTCGCCGAGAACGCCTGGTTCATCAAGACCCGCGAGCCCGGCCAGGCCGGCCGAAGCGTGGTCGAGATCGTCCGCGAGATTGCCTCGCTGGCGGACGGGATGACGATGTCGGCGAAGAAGGACGGCCTCGCCAACATCGGCGGCTGGCTGGCCATGAACGACGACCGCCTGGCCGAGCAGTGCCGCAACCTCCTGATCCTCACCGAGGGCTTCCCGACTTACGGCGGCCTTGCCGGCCGCGACCTCGAGGCGATCGCCCAGGGTCTCCGCGAAGTCGTGAACGAGGACTACCTGCGCTACCGGATCACCAGCACCGCCTATCTCGGCGACGCCCTGGCGAAGGCCGGCGTCCCAACGGTCCGGCCGACCGGCGGCCACGCCGTCTACCTGGACGCGCGGGCCCTCCTCCCCCACGTCCCGCCGCTCCACTACCCCGGCCAGGCGCTGGCCATCGCCCTCTACCTGGAGGGCGGGATCCGGGGCTGCGAGATCGGGACGGTGATGTTCGGTCGCCACCCGGACGGTACCGAGACCCCGGCGGCGATGGACCTCGTCCGCCTCGCGATCCCGCGCCGAACCTACACCCAGAGCCACATCGACTACGTCATCGAGGTGGTCCGCTGGGTGGCGGAACGGGCCGCCGACCTGCGCGGCTACCGGATCCTGGACGAGCCACCGGCGCTGCGCCATTTCACGGCCCGGTTCGCGCCACTGGGGTAGCCCGGCAGGGCGAAGCGCCGCCCGCGGCGCGGCGCCGCCGCCCTCGTGGCCCGGCACATCTGCCCTTCCGTGCCTTGCCGGGTCGCCTTGACGCGCGTACCGTGAGGCCATGGGCTCGGCTCCCGCCCGGATCCCCAGCCGCGAGCGCGCCCCCCAGCGCGGGGGCGGTCATGGCGTCGTGTCCTGCGCGCCGGTGTTCGACATCGCCGCGAACCCCGCCACGATCCAGGCCCTGATGCGGGGCGCCGACGCCGGCACGCGCGAGCGGCTGGCGACGGCCCTCCAGCAGCGCCACGGCAATGCCGCCGTGCAGCGGCTCCTGGCTCCGGCGGCCATTCCCCTCCAGCGCTGGGCGGTGGGGCTCCCCGCAGCGACCACCGACTGCGGGCAGGTGGTGAGCTACCTCGACGCGAACAGCCCGCACCGCGCGTCGAGCGGCTGGGCGAAGACGAGGGTCCGCTTCAGCTGGGGCGGCAGCCCGGCGTACACCGAAGCCGACGGCGTCATCACGGCCACCGTCTCGAACCCGACCGTCACGAAGTCGGTGAGCGTCGACATGCCCGACTGGGCGCCGACCAACCCGGCGATGGCGCAGGCCTGGGGCACGATGTCCGGCACGTTGCGGGCCCACGAGACGAGGCACGAGGAGATCGCCACCACGTGGGAGGCGACGCTAGCCTCCCGGCTCTCCGGCCTCTCCGTGACTGTCGCGAACCGCTCACTCGCCACGTTCAACGCGGCCGTCCAGTCCGAGTGGAACGCGTGGCTCGCCGAGCACCAGGCCGACCAGACCGCCATCGATCCGTTCACGGCGATCCTGGACTGCTCCGGCGGCGAGCCCGAGGCCGAGGTCGAGGAGGCGCCCGGCGCCGAAGGAGAGACCGGCGCGCCCGAGGGCGGCTGACAGGCCAGCCCGCACGACCCGGCCGCGCGGCCGCGGTACGCTGGCGCGGTGACCACCTGGCGGCTCCTCCCCGACGACGGCGAACGTGACGCCCGGGTCAACCTCGCCCGCGAGGAAGCGGTCGCGCGCCACGTGGCCACGGACCCCGCCGCGGCTGCCCCAGTCCTGCGCCTGTGGCGGAACGCGCCCGCCGTCGTGATCGGCCGCTTCCAGTTCGGCGCCGCCGAGGTAGACCCGGTGGCCGCGACCGCCCTCGGCGCCCCGGTCCTGCGCCGCTTCACCGGCGGCGGCACTGTCTGGCACGACCCGGGCAACCTCAACGTGTCGGTGGTGCTGCGCCCGGAGGACGCCCTCTTCGTCGCCGAACCCAGGCTGCGGCGCCTCCCCGGCCTCTACCGGCTGGTCCTCGGGCCGCTCGAGGCCGCCGTGCGCGCCCTCGGCGTGGCCGCGGCCCGGGCCACCGAGCGCGACCTCGTCGTCGACCGCCCGGACGGGACGACCGCGAAGCTGGCCGGCGTCGCCGCCTGGCTCGGGGGGCGGGCGCTGCTGGTCCACGGGACCCTGCTGGTGGACGCCGACCTGGACGCGCTGGCCCGCGCCTGCGCCGGACCGGGGGCCCCGGGCGACCCGCGCTGGGAGCGCACGAAGAGCCGCCGGGCGACCGTCACCTCGATCGCCCGTGAGCTGGCCGCTGCCGGGCGGACGCTGCCCTCGCCGTCGTCCGTCGACCTCGCCGTGGTGACGGCATTCGGGAACGGAGCCGTCGCGCCGTCGCCCTGGTCGACGGCCGAGCTCGCCGCCGCCGACCGCCTCCTCGCCGACCGCTACGCCAACCCCGCCTGGCACGCCGACCCCGAGCCGGCCTGAGCGTCGTCCGGGCCGGGGCGTTCAGTAGATCTCATCGTGCGTGCCGATCGTCACGAGGGTCGCCACATTGCCATCCCAGCGGAAGAGAACGCGCAGGTTGTCGTCGACGGAGAAGGCCCAGTAGCCGTCAAGGTCGCCCTGGAGCTTGTGGGTCCGCAGGAGCGGGTCGTGCGGGTCGAACGCGAACCGTCGGAGAGCGGCCCGGAGGAGTGCCTGCTGAAGGGCGGTGAGCTTGCGCGCACGCCGCCCGAACCGTGGCGTGAACGCGAGCCTCACGGGCTACTCACTCAGCCCGAGGTCGGCGATCAACTCCTCGACGTCGTCGTAGTCCCGCGCCGGGCTGGATCCGTACTCCGCTTCGGCCTCGCGGACCTCGCGGAGGAACAGCTGGCGCCGGACGCCGGCCAGCTCCGCCTTGTCCGCGTCGTACGTGTCGGCATCGACCAGGTACGCGATCTTCCGAGATCGCTGGAGGATCGCGACCGGCTCGGCGGACCCGGCGATTCCGTCGAGCACCTCGGCCGTCCGTTGCCGCAGGTCGGTCACGCCAATGGTCTTCATATCGTAAACAATACGTGCCAGCGTACGCTTGTCAAGACGTTGTGATGACCCGGTTCACCGATACACGCCCTCGTTGCGGGGGGGGCGACGCGAAGGCCGCGGGCGGCGGCCGCCAGCGCCGCGGTCGTTCTCCGCGCATGCCTGGGGCTGTGTCCTACCCTTGCGCGCATGCCCGACCATCGCATCACGCTGATCCTCGACGGCCTCCCCATCGAGACCCTGGCCGACCTGCCGCCGGAGCCCGGGCGCCTTCTCTTCGTGGGTCTCAACCCGTCGCCGCTGAGCGTCGCGGCCGGCCACTACCACCAGGGGCGCCTGGGCCGGCAGCTCTGGCGGCGCCTCGTTGCCGCGTCGATCCTCCCTCCCGAGACGCACCTGGACGCCGCGGACGACGCGCTCGTCGCCGCGGGCCACGGGATCACCGACCTCCACAAGCTCCCGACCGCGCGCGACGTCGCCGACGACGCCACCCTGCGTGCCGGCGTCGGGCCGCTCTGGCAGAAGGTCGCGGTCTGGCGACCCGCCGTCGTCGTCTTCGTCTACAAGCGCGCCGCCGAGGCGTGCGCTGGGCGCCGCATCC
>JAZDPM010000029.1:0-3414 GCA_043797725.1 Chloroflexota bacterium | reverse complement strand
CGCTCCACCGGCTCGTTGCTGAAGACGAAGCGCACGTGGCGCTCGGCGACCTCCCCGCCCCAGCCGCGCATCGGCGTCGCGGCGACCTTGTGGACGAGCAGGCGATCCGAGACGGCCTGGCAGTCGAGGCCGAGCGAGGCGACGTCCAGGAGGAGTGACCAGCCGCCGGCCGGCCGGACGACGGGAAGTCCGTCGAGCTGGCGGAGCGTCTCGTCACGTCGCCGCTGCCACTCGGCGTTGGCCGCGGCCAGGTCCTCGGGTGGTTCTGCGAGGGCGACGCGCACTCCAATCTGGGCGAACCCGCTGCTGACGAGACCGTTGTAGATGTGGACGCGCGAGACGTCGTTCGCCAGGTCGCCCGGGGCCACGACCCAGCCGACCCGCCAGGCGATCATGCGCTGCTCGAACGAAGGCGCCCCGACGGTGACCGTGCGGTCCCGCATGCCCGGCAGGCCTGCCGGATGGCGGACTCCTCGGCCGTCGAATAGCACGCTCTCGAAGCCGCCCCAGTAGAGGAGCCACAGGTCTCGTTCGCGACAGAGCTTGGCGATCGCGTCCCACTCCTCGTCGGTCGCCACCCAGCCCGTCGGGAATGAGGCGTTGTTGATGAACACGACCCGGGTCCGATCGTTCGCGGCCGCCCGCAGGGCATCCAGGTCGAGACGCCACTCGTTGTTCACGACCTGCAGCCTGGCCAGGCGCGGCACGGCGCCGACCAGACGGACGCGGTTGATCATCCCGGCGTAGGTCGGGTCGGTCAGGATGACCTCGTCGCCAAGATCGGTGAGGCAGAGGAGAGCGTCAAGCACCGCGTCGCCCTCGCCGCAGGTGATGACGACCTCGCGCCGACCGTCATAGCGGGGCCCGCCACGGCGCTCGATGTAGGCGGCAACGGCCTCCTTCAGGTCGTCGCGGCCGGCGAACGGCAGCCAGCTGTTGGCCTCGTCCCGGTCAAGGGCCTCGCGCGTCGCGGCGATCGCGGCTGCGGGAGGCCGCAGGTCGGTGTCGAGGTTCTCCATGCGCAGGACGTCGGGATCGTCACCGGCTGCCGCCGCCACCCGATCGATGTTGAACCCTGGGATCTCGCGGAGTCGCCGGACGCTCATGACCGCCCTCCCCTCGCTCTAGACGTGGCAGCGATCGTAGCGCTTGGCCAAGGCCCTTGGCGCAGGTCGCGGTGGCGCAAGACTCGCCAGCGAGCCATCGGGGCCACCGGAGCGTTGCGGCATGACCGTCGCGCCCCTGGACGAGCACGGAAACGATGACCCCGCGACGCGGAGCGGTGAGCGTCGGGGCCACAGTCAGGACGTCCTGACGCACTGAAGCCGTCCTGGCGGTGACGGCCTGGCGGCCGACGGGGTGGTCAGCCAGGGCCCGACCGGGCCAGCATCGGCTCGCAATGGTCCGAGGTCTCGTGCTCGGTCATGAGCACGACCAGCCCCACGACCGAGCCCAGCTCGGTCCACGGGTACTGGATCGGGGTGTCCCAGCGGTCGGGCGGCATCGACGCGATCGCCGCCTCGAGCCGGTCGTGCGTCGCCTCGTACTCGGCCCATACGTCGGCCATCGGCCAGGCCCGACGCTCGAGCGCCGCCTGCTCGTTGTAGGCATCGTAGAGCCCGGACCCCTCGATGCACGTGTACTCGCCCCCCGCTGCGTGCGCCTCCAGCGACCGGGCGGCCTCGCCGTTCCAGACGCCGAGGTGTCCCAGCACGTCGCGGACGTGCCAGGCCTGCTCGTCGTCGTGGACGAGCGCCCCCGGGTCGAGCCGCTCAAGTGCCGCCCGGGTCGTCCGGCGCGTCCGCCGGAGCAGCCCCAGCGTCGAGTTCCGCTCGTCGTCCATCTCGGTGCGCATCGCGTCTCTCCCTCGGCGGCGCGAGGCGCCGGCGCTGCCGCATCCAGGGCGCTCCCCCGCCCGCCGGCACCAAGGCTAGGCCGCCCCGAGGCGCGCCGCCGCACGATCGCGCGATGCGACAGAAAGGGCCCCGTACGCGGACGGGGAGGTCTGCCGGCCTGCCGCCAACGCAGGGGCGGCCCGTGCCACCGTGATCACCGGCGCGTCAGGGACCCTCGCGGTCCCACGTCCCTTCGACGGTGACGACCTCGCTGCCCTCGACCTGGGCGACCGTCACGAGGCACGCGGCCACCTCGCGCTCGTCGACTCGGACCGAGCATGCCCCGCAGTCGCCGGTGGTGCAGCCGACCTTCGTGCCGGTCAGGCCCAGGTCGTGGTGAAGGACGTCCGCCAGCCGCCGCATCGGGTCGGTCTCGACCACCACCCGCCCGCCGTTCAGCCCGAACGCGATCCTCTCCGTCACGCGACGAGTGCCCCGAGTTGGTCGCTGACGACGATGAGCTCGAGTTTGCGCGTTCGCAGGGGTTCGCCTCCCGGTTCGGTTCCGACGAAGACGACCCGGAGACCGGGCCCAAGGAGCGACGGAAGCGTCTTCATGCTCCATGATCCCATCTTGAGAGCGTCTGCCGAGGCCACTTGCGCTCGATCGACGAGGGATCCAGGATCCGAGACCTGCTGCGCTGAGCGCCCGCTGCTTGGGAAGCTGACGCGGTGTACCGGGGTCGATCAGAGGGGGAAATGGAGCGGGAGTCGGGATCCGAACCCGCGACACTCTGCTTGGGAACGAGACCGTCAGACGGTTCCGCGAGGGGCGGCCCAGCGGGTGGGCTGGCCGGTGACGCTGGCGATGATCTCGTAGTCGCTGTCGTAGTGGACCACGGTGAGGCCGTTGCGGGCGGCCACGGCGGCAATGAGCAGGTCGGGGATCTTGACCTGCCGGTGGTGCAAAGGGCCGCGGGCGGCGAGCTCGCGGAACACCCGCCGCGCCTCCCCCCAGTCAGCCGGCTCGACCGTGAACCAGGGGCAAGCGAGGAGGGCCGCCTCGGTCGCCCGGAAGTCGGCGAGGTCCCTGGCGCTCCACAGCAACTCCATCACGACTTGGTCGCACACGGCGACCCAGCCGTCCTCGACCGCCGCCGCGAACCACTCGAGCCCGGGCTTGCCGCTGCGCGCCCAGACCGACGTGTCGGCGAGCTCCGGCTTGTCGGCCGCCGGCTCCATCTACGACGCGACGAGCTCGCCCGGTCGCTCGACCGCCTCGACGCGAGAGGTTCGCAGGTCGGGCAGGGCGGCCTCGAGCTCCGAGAAGTCGCGGCGGGCCAGCCAGGCACGTCGGCGCCGGGCCACCACGTCGCGCAGGGCGGCGTGGACCGTGTCGGTCGTCCTGGTCGTCCCGAGAGCCTCCGCGGCGTCGCGCAGGAGGTCGCGGTCGAGATCGAGGGTGGTGTGCGTCCTGGCCATCATCGCCTCCTTCTCACACGACCATCATGCGTGAGAAAGGATAGTGCGCCCACGCATGACAATCAAGCGCGACCACGCACGAAGGGGAGCTGGAGCGG
>JAZDPM010000302.1:0-4285 GCA_043797725.1 Chloroflexota bacterium | reverse complement strand
CCGGTCGCCGTCATCACGGGCATCGCCTACAACTTCCTGCCGTTCATGACGCTGCCGATCTACGTTAGCCTGGAGAAGATCGACAAGCGGCTGCTCGAAGCGGGCCAGGACCTCTACGCGACACCGGTGATGACGTTCCGCAAGGTCACCTTCCCGCTGGCCCTCCCGGGCATCTTCGCGGGCACGTTGCTGACCTTCATCCCCGCCATGGGCGACTACGTCAACGCCGAGCTGCTCGGCCAGACGCCGGCGACGCGGATGATCGGCAACGTCATCCAGAGCCGCTTCCTGACCAACAACGACTATCCGACGGCGGCGGCCCTCTCCTTCATCCTGATGGCGGGCATCCTCGTCATGGTCGCCATCTACGCTCGACTCCTCGGCACCGAGGAGCTGACGAGCGGGACGGGGTGAAGAGATGAGCGCGACCACCCTCGCTCCCAACGGCGGCCGCTCGCGCGGGACCGCGCGCCAGCGGGCCGCCCGCTGGCTCGGCAGGAACCTCCTCTACGTCTACACCTCCCTGGCGATCGTCTACCTGATGCTGCCGATCGTCATCATGATCCTGTTCAGCTTCAACCAGCCGGTCGGCAAGTCCAACTTCACGTGGGTGCAGTTCAGCCTCAATGCCTGGCTGAGTCCCTTCGGGGCACTGGGTCTCCAGGACGCCGTCTTCGCGAGCCTGCGGATCGCCTTCACCTCCACGCTCGTGGCGACGATCCTCGGAACGCTCATCGGCCTCGCCCTGACCCGCTACCAGTTCCGCGGCCGAAGCGCGACGAACCTCTTCATCTTCCTGCCGATGGCGACACCGGAGATCGTGCTGGGCGCCTCGCTGCTCACGATGTTCGTCTCGATCGGGCAGCCGCGCAACGAGCTCACGATCCTGATCGCCCACATCATGTTCAACATCAGCTTCGTCGTCGTGACCGTCCGGGCCCGCCTCACGGGGTTCCCGCGCCACCTCGAGGAGGCGGCGATGGACCTGGGCGCCACCGAGTGGGTCACCTTCTGGAAGGTCACCTTCCCGCTCATCTTCCCCGGGATCATGGCGGCCGCCCTGCTGGCCTTCAGCCTCTCGATCGACGACTTCGTCATCACCAACTTCACCGCCGGCCAGACGGTCACCTTCCCGATGTACATCTACGGCTCGTACCGCATCGGCGTCCCCGTCCAGGTCAACGTGATCGGCACGATCATCTTCCTCACGGCAGTGGGGGCCGTGGTCCTGAGCACGGTCCTGCAGCGCCGCGACCGGGCCGCCTGACCGCGTCGCCGGCCGGCGGCGACGGGCGGATCTCGCGCGCAGATGCGCCACCAACTTTCACGAGGAGCCCGCCATGGTCGAGAAGACAGTCGCCCCGTCCTGGCCCGCCGCGCCCCTCCCCGACCGATCGGTGGTGCCGGCCGTCTGGGGCCGGGTCACGAGCATCCTCGTGGACCGCGGCGAGGGCAGCTGGCTCATCACCACCGACGGCGAGCGCTACCTCGACTACAGCTCGGGGATCGGCGTCACGAACACCGGCCACGCCCACCCCCGCGTCGTGGCCGCCGTCCAGGCGCAGGCCGCCAAGCTCCTCCACGGCCAGCAGAACGTCGTCTACCACGAAGCGGGGCTGCGGCTCCACGACCGGCTCCGGACCCTCCTGCCGGGCGGACCGTGGCAGGCCTTCCTCTCCAACTCCGGGGCAGAGGCGGTGGAAGCCGCCGTCAAGCTCGCGCGCGTGGCGACAAGGCGTCAGGTCATCCTCGTCTTCCGCGGCGGCTACCACGGCCGGACCGCCCAGACGATGGCCCTCACCACGGCCAAGAACGTCTACCGCGGCGACTTCGAGCCGCTCCCCGGCTCCGTCTACAGCACGGCGTACCCGTACTGCTACCGGGCCCCAGGAGGGCCGCACACGCCCGACGCCGGCTGCACGTGCGACTGGGAGGCGCAGCTGGACCTGACGCTGCACACCATGACCTACCCCGAGCACGTGGCCGCGGTCATCGTGGAGCCGGTGCTCGGCGAGGGTGGCTACATCGTCCCGCCCCCGGGCTTCCTGCCCCGCCTGCGCGAGATCACCCGGTCCCACGGGATCCTGCTTGTCGCCGACGAGGTCCAGACGGGCATCGGGCGGACCGGCGAGCTCTTCGCCGTGCGCCATTGGGACGTCGAGCCGGACATCCTCGTCTTCGCCAAGGGGATCGCGTCGGGCCTCCCCCTGTCGGGAATCATCGCCCGCGAGGAGCTCCTCGCCGCGTGGCGGCCGGGGGCACACGGCGGCACCTACGGCGGCAACGTCGTAGCCTGCGCCGCCGCCAACGCGACCCTCGACATCGTCGCCGAGGAGGGCCTCGTGGCCAACGCGCGCGAGCGCGGCGCCCAGCTGCTTGCCGGCCTGCGCGAGATCCAGGCGCGCCACCCGGGCGTGGGCGACGCGCGCGGCCTCGGTTGCATGGTCGCGCTGGAGTTCGTGAAGCCGGGCGAGGGCGACGGCCGAGTCCCGGATCCCGACCTCGCGAAGCTGGTCATCGCCGGGGCGCTGGAGCGGAAGCTGATCGTGCTCTCGGCCGGGGCGTACGCGAACGTGACGCGGATCATCCCGCCCCTCGTCACCACCGCCGGCGAGGTGGACCTGGCGCTCGAGACCCTCGAGGACGCGGTCACGGCGGCGGGCGCCTGACGGCCGCCGGGGCACCCAGCCCGCGAACCCGGGTCCGGCGCGTCCCGGAGCGGGCCGCCTGCGAAGCGGCTACGAGCCCGGAGTTGCCCGGAGTCGGGCCAGGATCTCCTCGTGGAGGTGGCCGTTGCTGCCGATGAAGCTGGGGGCCCGCACGTCGCGCGCGCCGGCAATGTCAGTGACCCGGCCGCCCGCCTCCTCGATGATGACCATGGGGGCGGCGATGTCCCAGCTGTGCATGCCTGTCTCGATCATCGCCTCCGCGGCGCCCTCCGCGACGAGGGCGTAGCCCCAGTAGTCGCCGAATCCCCGATCCCGCCAGCAGCCGTCGATGAGGGCGTCGAAGCCCGGCATCAACCCGGAGGCGACGTCTTCACGCCGGCTGCTGTAGAGGAGCTGGGAGTCGCCCACCTCGGCGACCTCGCTCACGCGCATCCGTCGCCGCCGCCCGTCGCGGTCCACGTTCCATGCCCCGCGGCCCCGGGCCGCGTACCAGCGTTCACCGGTCGCCGGCGCGGACATCGCGCCGACCTGCATCTCACCCTCGACCTCGACCGCGATGAGGGTCGCGAAGAGAGGCACGCCCCGGATGAAGTTGTGGGTCCCGTCGATCGGGTCGACGTACCAGCGAATGCCGGTCGCCCCGTCCTTCTCGCCGTACTCCTCGCCGACCATCCCGTGTTCCGGGTAGAGGGCCCGGACCCGGTCGCGGATGAGGCGCTCGATGGCCTGGTCGGCCTCGGTGACGAACGTGCGGTCCGACTTGCGCTCGGTGGGCACCTCGCGGCGATACCAGCGGAGGGCGAGACGCTCGGCCTCGTTGCACAGCTCGAGGGCCAGCGAGAGCCAGGCCGCGAGATCGGCCTCGGGCACGCGACGGAGCGAGGCGCTCCAGGCCGAACCGAATTCCATCGTGTCGAGCATCAGGGCCCTGATCATATCTCGTGTGCTCAGGCTCCGCCCACGTCAATCCGTCACCTGCGGCAGTCGTCACTCCCCGAATCGAGAGCGACGTCCCGCTCGCTGCCGTGGCGGTCGCCCACGCTGAACAGCGGATGGTGCCAGGCCGCCCATTCGTTCAGCCGCGAGCGGCCTCCTTCAGCGCCGCGGGGGCCGGCCGATGCCACTCCCGGCCGTTCGGGATGTGGCGGGCGAGGAGGTCGGCCGTGCCGGTGACCCGCAGCTGGTCGAACAGGTAGCCGATCTTGGCCGCCTGGCTGGCCAGGATCTCGTCCCTGGTGGCGAGCTCCCACAGCCGACGCTTGAAGGGGCCGATCGCCTTCTTGCGGGTCGTGTAGACGAACTGGGCGTCCGTCTGGCCCTCCTTGCGCTCGGCGGCGAGGTTGGCGAAGCACCAGGCCTCGATCTCGGCGAGCAGCTCGGCCGGGAAGGCCGGGTGGTCGTAGAGCGCGTTCTGGAAGCCGGTCGCGAGGTGGATCTCGGCCGCCTCGACCGTGGGGAAGGTGTGGAACAGCTCGGCGGGCAGGGTGCTCGCGCCGTGCTGCACGGCGCCGGCGATGCCGTACTCGGCCCGACCGAGCTCGCCGAGGTCCTTGAGGACCCCGAAGTCGAGCTTCACCTCGGCCACGCCGCCGTCCGGGAGCGGGATCCCGCCGTGG
>JAZDPM010000171.1:0-9033 GCA_043797725.1 Chloroflexota bacterium | reverse complement strand
GGCGGTCGCCGGCTTCGGCGCGATCTGGATGGCGGCGAACGGCAACACCCTGATCCAGGCAACCGTGCCGGACGAGCTCCGCGGCCGCGTCATCAGCGTCTACACGACTGTCTTCGCCGGCTCCACGCCGATCGGCGCCCTCTTCGCCGGGTTTCTTGCGTCGCGCTGGGGGCCCGTCGCCGCCCTCGCCGTGGGCGGGACCCTCACGGTCGTGGTCGGCATCGGCGCGCTGGCCTGGCTCGGTCGCCACCGGGACATCTTCGCCGGCCCCGCCGAGCCCGTCCCACCGGCCGTGCCCGACGCTCCGGGACAGCTGCCTCGCTGAGGGGCAGGCTGCGCTCCCACTGGCGTTCGGTGATGCGGCGGGGGTCGCCGCTGGCCGCGGTCACGGTGAGGGCCGAGCGCGCCGCTGCAGGAATCTCTTCGCCCCGGCTGCAGGAATCCCTGTCGGCGGCCAGCGACTTTGTCGTCCAAGCGGCCAGCGATTCTGTCCTCATCGGCGCCACGGGTGGTCGGGCGCGGGCCGCCTCGGCCGGGCCGACGTGGGGTCGTCGGCACCGTCGCGTGCCGGGCGCGGAGGCGGAGCAGGCGGCAGGTCCGGCTTGCCCGCGGCCTCCCGGGAGAGCTTCCGGGAGCGGAGCACCGAGGGATCGGGTGGCGCCGCTGCGAGCCGGTAGCGCTCGCCCGCGTGGCTGACCCACAGGCTGCCGTCGGGCCGCTCCTCGACGATGACCGATCGGCCGGCCCAGCTGCGCCCGTCGCGCGCTCGCGGGAGGGCGAGCCGCTCACCGCCCCAGGCGAGCGTCGCGTCGTTGGCGACCCGGCGCGGATACCAGAAGCAGAAGACCGACTCGGCGCTGACGCCCGCCGGCAGGCGTCGCCAGGCGGGCTCCGGATCCTCCGCCGGCACGGCGAAGCGCCGGTTGTGGCGGGGCAGGTACGCCGCGAGGACCGCGTTCGCGTGGTCGATCGTCGTCGCGCCCGCCAGGCGGAGCTCGGATGTGAGCCGGCTCTGGAGCGTGCCCCACAGCCGCTCGACCCGGCCCTTCGCCTGGGGGCTGCGGGCGCCGATCCAGCCGATCTCGAGATCGTCGAGGGCGCGCCCGACCTGGGTGAACGTGCGCCTGCCGGTCAGCTGCTCGGTGAGGGTGGGCGCCCGGGCCGGCTCGTGGACGAAGATCCCGTGACGGTCAGAGTAGACGGCCCCGGGCAGGCCGTGGCGGTGCGCGGTCTGGGTGAACATGGCGAAGTAGCCGGCCGCGTCCTCCGCGAGCCGGAAGGTCGCCCCGGTCACCCGGCTCGTGGCGTCGTCGATCCCGCCGACGAGCGTCAGCCAGGGTCCCCGGCCCTCCATCCAGTCGTGGCGGGACCCGTCGACCTGGAGCAGGAGCCCCTCCCGCGGCATCCGCTCGCGCCGCGTCCGGTGGCGCGGCGGTCGGCGGGTCCGGACCGGCGCCACCCCTGCCTCGTCGAGGATCCGGCGGAGGGTCCGCTCAGCCACGATGATCCCCTCGCGCTCGGCGAGCAGCTCGGCGAGGTGGGCGTGGTTCACGCCGGCATAGCGGGTCCGGGCGAGATCGACGAGCTGGGCGCGGGTCGCCTCCGCGATCCGGTTGGCAGGCGCTCGGCCGCGGTTCCTGTGGGCGAGGGTCGTCGGGTCGTCTGCGTAGCGGGCCAGCAGGCGCCCGACCTGCCGGCTCGAGAGCCCGAGGATCCGGGCGGCCTCGTCGACGCCGACGTCGCCTGCCGCCACGTGCTCGAGGATGAGGGCGCGATGCTGCGCCCGCCGGTCGGGGTCTGCGTGTCTCCGTTCCATGCCCCCGACGGTGACAAAGTCGCTGGCCGCTTAACTCGGACAAAGTCGCTGGCCGACGCCCCGACTGCAGGAATCCCTTGACACCGACCCGGCGCAGCGGTACGGTGGTCAACACATGAGCAGCTACGTGCACATTTGAGCATGACGATCAGCGCGACATGACGATCAGCGCGACATGACGATCAGCGCGGCACCCCCGCGCCAGGGCGAGCCGCTCTCGGGCGAGACGCGGCTCATGCTTCGCGCCGCCCAGCTCTACTACCGGCTGAACCTCACCCAGGACCAGGTCGGCGAACGGCTCGGCGTCAGCCGCTTCAAGGTCGGACGGCTCCTCGACCGCGCCCTCCGCGAGTCCGCCGTCCGGATCGAGATCGTTCATCCCGCCGCGCGCCTCGTCGAGCTGGAGGACGCGCTGACCCGCCGCTTCGGGCTGCGCGGCGCCGTCGTCGTGGACGTGCCGGCGACGGGGTCCGCCACCAACGACGAGCTGCTGGCCCGCGAGCGCGTGGCCGGGGCGGCCGCGGCTCACCTCGCCGCCCTGCGGCCCAGCGGGGCGATCGGCGTCTCGTGGGGCCGCACGATGCTCGAGCTGGCCGCCCACCTGCGCCCGGGCTGGACCGTCGCCACCGAGATCGTCCAGCTCAACGGGGCCACGTCCCGCTCCGCCCGCCCGACCCGTGCCCACGAGATCGTGGAGCGGTTCGGGGCGACGGCCGGCGCCGCCATCCGGCTCATGGCCGCCCCCGCGATCGTCGGCTCGCCCGAGCTCCGCGACGCTCTCGAGGAGGACCCCTCGGTCGGCGAGACGCTCGCGGCGGCGCGCGCTGCCGCCACCGCCGTCTTCGGCATGGGTGTGATGGGGCCCGACAGCGTGCACGTGGCGTCGGGCTATCTCGGCGACCCCGATCTCGCGGCGCTCGGGGACGCCGGTGCGGTCGGCGACGTCCTGGGGCGGTTCCTCTCGCTGGACGGCCGCGTCGCCCTGCCGTCGCTCGATCGGCGGACGATCGGGCTGCCGCTCGAGGCGCTCCGCGAGAAGGCGCTGACCGTGGGCCTGGCAGCCGGCGCCGGACGGGGTCCGATCGCCCTTGCGGCCCTGCGGGCGGGATGCGTCACCGTGCTAATCGCCGACGAGGGAACCGCCGCCTGGGTCCTCACCCATGGGTGAGCCGCGCAACCCCGCGACCCCGGCACCTTCCGCCGATGAGGTCCGGGCGCTGGTCAGGCGGGCCATCGAGGCCACGCTCGACGGCCGCGTCTCGACCTCGCCCGCCTCCGCCTCGGCGACCACGGCGGCGCCCGCGCCCGCTCCGGCAACCCCCGAACGCGTGGCCATCGCGATCGGCGCCGACCACGGCGCCTGGCAGCTCAAGGAGGTCATCGGCCGGGTCCTGGCGGAGGCGGGCTTCGCGGTCCGCGACTGCGGCACGAACGGCCCCGAGCCCGTGGACTACCCGGACATCGCCCACGCTGTCGCCCGCCTCGTCGCCGACGGGACCTGCCGCTGGGGCGTCATCCTCGACGGCGCGGGGATCGGCTCGTGCATGGTCGCCAACAAGGTGCCCGGCGTTCGCGCCGCGCTCTGCCACGATCTCTCGTCGGCCCGCAACAGCCGCGAGCACAATCACGCCAACGTCCTCACCCTGGGGGCGCGCTTCATCGGGGAGGGCCTGGCCATCGAGATCGTGCGCGCCTGGCTGGGGACCGAGTGGGGGCCGGGTCGCCACGCGGCACGGGTCGAGAAGATCACCGACGTCGAACGCCGCTACATGAAGCCGCCGGGTGAGGATCAGACACGATGACCGAGACGAGCAGCCAACGAGACGAGCTGGTGGAGGCGATCACCCGGGAGGTGCTCGCGGCCCTGGGCGCGGGCGGGGGTACGGGAACGGGCGCAACCAGCGCGGGCGCGGGCGCCGGCGCTCCGGCCGACGACCCCTGCGCGACATGCCGCCTTGCGTGCGCGGCCCAATGTGCGGCCAAGGTCCGCGACGTCGTTGCCGGCGGCGCCTCGCGCGTCGAGTACCACGGCCGCGCCGCCGACGTGCCCGGCGACCTCGCCCGCTACATCGACCACACCCTGCTCCGGCCCGACGCCTCGGCCGCCGACATCGACCGCCTGTGCGCCGAGGCCGCCGAGCATCGCTTCGCCGCCGTCTGCATCAACCCCACCTGGGTCCGCCGCGCGGCGGACAACCTGCGCGGCACCGAGGTCTCGGTCGCCTCCGTCATCGGTTTCCCGTTCGGGGCGGCCACCAGCGAGGTCAAGGCCCTGGAGGCCCGCCGGGCGATCCGGGACGGGGCTCGCGAGATCGACATGGTGATCAACATCGGGGCCCTCAAGAGCGGGATGCTCGACGCGGTCCGCGAGGACATCGCCCGCGTCTCGGACGCCTGTCGCGAGGCCGGGGCGGCGAACAAGGTGATCATCGAGACCGCCCTTCTCACCGACGAGGAGAAGGTGATCGCCTGCCGGCTCGCCCGGCAGGCGAGGGCGGACATGGTCAAGACGTCGACCGGGTACGCGTCGGGCGGGGCCACCGTCTTCGACGTCGCGCTCATGCGCGAGACGGTCGGCCCGAAGATGGGCGTCAAGGCGGCGGGCGGCATCCGCACCGTCGAGGACGTGCAGGAGATGATCGCGGCCGGGGCGACCCGCATCGGGGCCTCCGCCGGCGTCAAGATCGTGACTGGAGAGAAGGGCGCGCATGGGAACTATTGACCTTCGGGCGTACGTCTTCCTGGACAGCCTCCAGGCCCAGTACGCGGCCTTCCTCGGGACCGTCGCCCAGGGCTTCCTGCCGCTGGCGGGCGACGCATCGCTCACCGTCGAGGTGTCGCCCGGGATCGAGATCAACCGGCTGACCGACATAGCCCTCAAGACGACGTCCGTCAAGCCGGGCATGCAGATCATCGAGCGCTACTACGGCATGCTCGAGATCCACTCGCCCGCGCAGGCGGAAGTCCGGGCCGCGGGCGCGGCGATCCTCGCCGAGATCGGCCTGGCGGAGACCGACCGGATCAAGCCACGGATCCTCTCGAGCCAGATCATCCGCCGCATCGACGACCACCAGGCCCAGCTCATCAACCGGACGCGCCACGGCCAGATGCTCATCCCCGGCCAGACGCTCTACATCCTGGAGCTGGAGCCCGCGGGCTACGCCGCGCTGGCCGCCAACGAGGCGGAGAAGGCGGCCCACATCAACATCCTGGAGGTGCGCAACTTCGGCTCGATGGGCCGCATCTACCTGGGCGGCGAGGAGCGCGACATCGACGTCGGCTGGCGGGCCGCGCTGGCGGCGATCGAAGGACTCGAAGGACGCGAGGCGAAGCCGTAGGGGCCACGTGGCAGGCCCCGCCGGCGAAGCGGGACGAAGACAGGTCGAACAGCACAACAAGGTCGAGAAGGAGAACGGATCGATGGCAGAAGCACTCGGGATGATCGAGGCCCGCGGGTTCGCGGCGGTGGTCGAGGCCGCCGACGCGATGGTAAAGGCGGCCAAGGTCGAGCTGGTCGGCTACGAGAAGACGGGCGGCGGGTACGTCACCGCGGTCGTCCGCGGCGACGTCGCGGCCGTGAAGGCCGCGGTCGAGGCCGGCGTGCGGAACGCCGCCAAGGTCGGCGAGGTCGTCGCCAGCCACGTGATCGCCCGGCCGCACGTCAACGTCGACCTCGTGCTGCCCCTCGGGCGGCTCGACGAGGCGAAGGCCGAGGGCGGCCAGGGCTAGAACGCAGGACCGAGCGCGCCGGCTCGACGCCGGCGCGCCGCTCCCCCAGCAGGCGGTGGAAGATGCTCCTCGGACGGGTGACCGGGACCGTGGTCGCGAGCCAGAAAGAGCCGCTCATGGAGGGCTGGAAGCTCCTGGTGGTGCGCCAGCTCGACGCGGAGAACCGCGAGGTCGGCGGGTACGTCGTGGCCGCCGACGCGGTCGGGGCGGGTGTCGGCGAGGTCGTCCTCTACGCCACCGGCAGCTCCGCCCGCCAGACGGAGATGACCCGCGACCGGCCCTGCGACGCCGTGATCATGGCGATCGTCGACACGTGGGAAGTCGGCGGGACGGAGGTCTACCGCAAGTAGCGGGCGAACGCCATGAACGAGCTCGACGGGCGCGAGATCTCCGAGATCATCGAGCGGGTTCGCCGACGGGTCGCGGCAGCCGGCGGCGAGCGGCCGGGCGCCGGCCTCCGCGCGGAGGCTGAGCTTTCGGCCGCCGCCGCGGCGGAGCTTGGCGACGGCATTCACGTCACGATCGACGAGGCGGTGGCGGCCGCCGGGCAGGCCTTCCGCGCCTTCGGGGCCCAGGGCCTGGCGGGCCGCAAGGTCATCATCGAGGCGGTGCGCCGCACGATGCTCGACCACGCCGAGCAGCTGGCCCGGATGGCCCACCAGGAGACGCACATCGGGCGGGTCGAGGACAAGGTTGTCAAGAACCGCCTCGTGGCCTCCAAGGCGCCCGGCCCGGAGGACCTCGAGGTCCAGGCCGTCACCGGCGACGCCGGCATGATGGTCACCGAGTTCGCCCCGTTCGGCGTCGTCGCCTCGATCACGCCGGTCACGAACCCGACCTCCACGATCATCAACAACACGATCAGCATCGTCTCGGCCGGCAACGCCGTCGTCTTCAACGCCCATCCCGGCGCGAAGCGCTGCTCGGCGGAGACGATCCGCCTCATCAACCGGGCTATCGTCGCCGCGGGCGGCCCGCCCGACCTCGTCACGGCCGCGGTGACGCCCACGATCGACACTGCCCGGGCGCTCATGAGCCACCCGGGCGTCCGCGTCCTCCTCGTGACCGGCGGGCCGGCCGTCGTGCGCGAGGCGCTGCGGACCGACAAGCGGGCGATCACCGCCGGCCCGGGCAACCCGCCGGCCGTCGTCGACCAGACCGCCGACGTCGAGCGGGCGGCCCGCGACATCGTCCGCGGCGCCTCGTTCGACAACAACCTCGTCTGCATCGACGAGAAGGTGGTCCTCGTCGTGGATTCGGTCGCCGACCGACTCATCCGGGCGATGACCCAGAACGGCGCCTACCTGCTCAAGGAGCACGAGCTGCGCCGCCTGGAGCGGGTCATCTTCAAGGAGCCGGGGCAGCCGGGGAAGGCAGGCGTCATGAACCCCGCCTGGATCGGCCAGGACGCGGCGAAGATCCTCGCCGAGATCGGCGTCCAGGCGGAGCCCGCGCCCCGCCTGCTGATCGCCGACGTCTCCCGCGACCACAGCCTGGCCTGGACGGAGCAGATGATGCCGGTCCTCCCGGTCGTCCGGGTCGGGACGGTGGACCAGGCGATCGACCTCGCCGTGCGCATGGAGCACGGCTTCCGCCACACGGCCTCGATCCACTCCACGAACGTGGACACGATCACGAGGATGGCCCGGGCGATGAACTGCAGCATCTTCGTGACGAACGGGCCGAACTTCGCGGGCCTGGGCGAGGGCGGCGAGGGCTTCACCTCGTTCTCCATCGCCAGCCCATCCGGTGATGGCCTCACGCGGCCGCGGACTTTCTCGCGCGAGCGGCGGATCACCGTCGTCGGCGCGCTGCGGATCGTCTGACGATGGCCGCGCCCACCGTGCCTGCCGCGCCCGTCCCGCAGGTCCCGCCCGCGTTCGAGCCTGCCCCGCCCCTCCTGCCCGCGCTGGAGCCGGCCCTCGCCCTCCTCGAGCTGGATTCGATCGCCGCCGGCATCGAGGCCGGCGACGCGATGGCGAAGCGGGCCCCGATCGACGTGATCCGGGCCGGCACGGTGCATCCGGGGAAATACCTCGTCCTCGTCGGCGGGGCGGTGGCCGACGTCGAGGAGGCCCTCGAGGCCGGCCGCGAGGTCGGGGCCTCCGCGGTCCTCGATGTCGTCGTCCTCCCCAATGTCCACCCGGAGCTCGTGGCCGCCATCCGCGGGGTGCGCCGTACGGCCGCGGGCGAGGCGCTGGGCGTCATCGAGACCGCGACGGTCGCCGCGATCATCGAGGCCGCCGACGCGGGGCTGAAGGGTGCCCGGGTCCAGCTCCTCGAGATCCGCCTCGCCGACGACCTGGGCGGCAAGGGCTATCTCCTGTTCGATGGTCAGGTGGCCGACGTCCAGGCGGCGGTGGAGATCGGCGTCGGGCGGATCGCGGGGTCGCCCGGCCTCGCGTGGCGCGTAATCCCCCGGCTGCACGCCGAGATGGCCGACAACCTGGCCGCGGATGCCCGCTTCGGCGGACGGGTCCGGGGCTCGGGCGGCGAGGACCCGACAGCCGGGGCTCCCGCGGCCCCCCGCAGCCGGCGAAGGTAGCCCGGCATGCAGCTCGCCCGCGTGATCGGCACCGTCGTCGCCACCATCAAGTCGCCCGGCCTGGAGGGCGTGAAGCTCCTCGTCATCCAGCCTCTCGACCGGCACCAGCGGCCGGTGGGGAGCCAGTTCGTCGCCGCCGACGCCGTCCACATGGCGGGCCCCGGCGAGCTCGTCTACTTCGTGGCCGCCCGCGAAGCCGCCCAGGCCATGCCCGACCCGTTCGTGCCGGTCGACCACGCGATCGTGGGGATCGTGGACGCGGTCGAGGCACTGGCGGGGAACGAGCCGGCCGGGAGCGTGCCGGGCGACGCACCGGCAGGAGGCCGGTCGTGAAGCTCGGCCGCGTTGTCGGGACGGTCGTGTCGACCATAAACGCCACCGCGTTCGACGGTCGGACGCTCCTCCTGTGCGACCTGCTGGACCCGAGCGGCGCGCCCGCTGGCGGCTACCTGATCGCCGTCGATTCGGTGGGCGCCGGCGCCGGCGAGACCGTCCTCATCCTTGACGAGGGCAACTCGGCCCGCCAGGTCCTGGGCGCTCCCGGCGCGCCGATCCGGACGGTGGTCGTGGGGATCGTGGACGAGGTGACCGGCGGCGATCCGGGTGCCTCGCGGGCCGTGGCCGAGGCTGCCGCCACGAGGGCACCGCGCCGGAACGCACCCCGCCCGAACGCACCCCGCCCCAAGGCGCCGCGCCGGCGCCCAGGCTGAGGGCGGCGATCCGATGCCGATCACGCACGACGAGGCCCGCGCGGTGCTCGCGCGATGGCAGCCCATCCTGCGCCTTGCGGACTGGGACATCGATCTGCGGCTGGTGACGGGCACCTGGCGCAAATCGGGTGACGTCAAGGTCGACCTCGACGACCGCAAGGCGGTCCTGCTCCTCAAGGACGAGTCGCGCTCGGACAACCTGGAGGAGACGATCGTCCACGAGCTGGTCCACC
>JAZDPM010000168.1:0-3353 GCA_043797725.1 Chloroflexota bacterium | reverse complement strand
CCCCCGCTCGGCGAGCGCGCCGGCGAGGTTGATCGCGGTCGTGGTCTTGCCCACGCCGCCCTTCTGGTTCGCGATCGCGATGACCGTTGCCACCCGGGGATCACCTCGCTGGTCGTCGGTGGGGAAGCTGGAGGATGCGCCATCGC
This sequence comes from Chloroflexota bacterium, assembly GCA_043797725.1. Taxonomy (GTDB): domain Bacteria; phylum Chloroflexota; class Limnocylindria; order Limnocylindrales; family CSP1-4; genus CTSoil-043. Next base: position 3,207 of record JAZDPM010000168.1, on the reverse strand, counting down.
GCGGTTGCTGATCCTACCGCACGAAGGCAATGCGTGAACGCCGCTTATCCACACGCAACGGGGTTTGTTCACGATTCTGTGGATAACGGCCGGTCGACATCGGGCGGTCGAGGGGCCCACCGCGGCCCGCGGCTGCTCACCCGCGCCGGGCGCTGCGGGCTGTCGGGCCACGCCGGCGCGATCTTCGGCGGTCGTCGCGGGGCGCCCGCGCCTATGATGGACAGCGCGCCATTCGCCCTGTCCGTGCGCAAAGACAGCGCCGGCCCATCCCCAGTCCCGGCGCGTCGCTCGCGAGGAGATCCAGTGCCGACCAGCGAAGAGCGTCTCGAGCGCCTGGAGCGGATGCGCCGGGAGGCGCTGCTCGGTGGGGGAGCCGTCCGGATCGAGCGGCAGCACACCTGGGGGAAGCTGACAGCCCGCGAGCGCCTCGATCTGCTCCTGGACCCCGGTTCGTTCGTGGAGCTGGACGCGTTCGTCACCCATCGCTCGGTCGACTTCGGGCTGGACACGCAGCTCATCCTCGGCGACGGCGTCGTCACCGGCCACGGCACGATCGACGGCCGCCTCGTCTTCGTCTTCAGCCAGGACTTCACGGTCTTCGGCGGTTCGCTGTCCGAGGCGTACGCCGAGAAGATCGTGAAGATCATGGACCTGGCGATGCGGGTGGGGGCGCCGGTCGTCGGGTTGAACGACTCGGGCGGGGCCCGGATCCAGGAGGGCGTGGCCTCGCTGGCCGGCTACGCCTGGATATTCACGAGGAACGTCCTCGCGTCGGGCGTGATCCCCCAGATCTCGGTGATCATGGGCCCCTGCGCCGGCGGGGCGGTCTATTCCCCCGCGATCACCGACTTCACGATCATGGTCGAGGGGACGAGCTACATGTTCGTCACCGGTCCGAACGTCGTGAAGACCGTGACCCACGAGGAAGTCGACTCCGAGTACCTCGGCGGGGCGCTGACCCACACCACGAAGTCCGGGGTGGCCCATCTCGCCGCCCCCGACGAGGCGACCGCCCTCGATCACGTCCGCCGGCTGCTGTCGTTCCTGCCCCAGAACAACCTCGGCGATCCGCCGTTCCTGCCGACGAAGGATCCCGTGGACCGACGTGACCCCGCTCTCGACCGCATCGTGCCCGACGAAGCCTCGAAGCCGTACGACATGCACGACGTCATCGGGCGCATCGTCGACGATGGTGACTTCTTCGAGATCCAGCCCGGGTGGGCCGGCAACATCCTGGTGGGTTTCGCCCACCTGGGAGGACGGAGCGTGGGCATCGTGGCCCAGCAGCCGGCGGTCCTTGCCGGCGCGCTCGACATCGATTCGTCGGTGAAGGCCGCGCGCTTCGTGCGAACCTGCGACGCCTACAACGTCCCCCTCGTCACCCTCATCGACGTGCCCGGCTTCCTGCCGGGCGTGAACCAGGAGCACGGCGGCATCATCAAGGAGGGCGCCAAGCTTCTCTATGCGTATTGTGAGGCCACCGTGCCGAAGGTCTCGGTCATCACCCGCAAGGCGTACGGCGGCGCCTACGACGTCATGAGCTCCAAGCACGTCCGGGGCGACATCAACTACGCGTGGCCGACGGCGGAGATCGCGGTGATGGGCGCCGAGGGTGCCGTCAACATCATCTTCAAGGACGAGATCGCGAAAGCGGAGGACCCGGTCGCCGAGCGGAAGCGGCTCGTGGCCGAGTACGAGGCGGGGTTCAACCATCCGTACGTCGCGGCATCCCGCGGCTGGATCGACGACGTGATCCTGCCCTCGGAAACGCGCCCGCGCCTGATCGCGGCGCTGGCGATGCTAGCCGACAAGCGGGAGACGAACCCGCGCAAGAAGCACGGGAACATCCCGCTGTGAGCGGGGCAGGGGACGGGCCGTCCCCCGTCGTCTTTGCGCAAAGACGACGGGTCCGGTCGGGCGTGCGACGCGGAGCATCGCGTTGACCCCGCCATTCCGGCGGGTCCTCGTCGCCAATCGCGGGGAGATCGCCCTCCGCATCATCCGCGCCTGCCACGAGATGGGGATGGAGGCCGTCGCGGTCTACTCCGACGCGGATGCGTCCGCGGCGCACGTGCGCGCCGCGGACCACGCGGTGCGGCTGGGACCGCCGCCGGCCGCGGAGAGCTACCTGCGCCTGGACGCCGTGGTGGCCGCCGCGGTGGCGGCGGGTGCCGAGGCCGTGCACCCGGGCTACGGCTTCCTTTCCGAGAGGGAGGCGTTCGCGCAGGCCGTCGAGGACGCCGGCATGGCCTGGGTCGGTCCTCCGCCCGCCGTCATCGCCGCGCTGGGCGACAAGCTGGCCGCCCGGCGGACGGCCCGCGAGGCGAACGTGCCGCACGTCCCGGGAACGCTCGAGCCGGCTTCCGTGGACGGGCCCGAGCAGATCGACGCAGTCCTGGCCGCCGCCCGGGAGGTGGGGTTCCCGCTGCTGGTGAAAGCCGCGGCAGGAGGGGGCGGGCGGGGAATGCGGCGCGTCGTCTCCGCCGACGAGCTCGTCGGCGCCCTGCTGGCCGGCTCTCGCGAGGCGGCGAGCGCCTTCGGCGACGGCTCGGTCTACCTGGAGCGCGAGATCCTTCCGACGCGCCACATCGAGGTCCAGCTGCTGGGCGACGCGGCGGGGAACGTCGTGGCGATCGGGGAGCGGGACTGCTCGATCCAGCGGCGTCACCAGAAGCTCATCGAGGAGGCGCCCGCCCCGGGTCTCGGCGAGACGGAGCGCCGCCGCCTGCACGCCATGGCCGTTCGGATGGGGGTGGCCGCCGGCCTGCGCAACGCCGCCACGTGTGAATTCCTGTACGACCGCGACGAACGGTTCTGGTTCCTCGAGGTGAACACGCGGCTCCAGGTGGAGCACCCCGTGACCGAGCTGGTCGCCGGGCTCGACATCGTGGCGGAGCAGTTCCACCTCGCGGCCGGGAGGCCCCTGTCGGCCCTGGCCATGGCCGCAGCCGAACGAGCGGCTCGCCCCACGAGTCACGCCATCGAGCTCCGGATCTCGGCCGAGGATCCGGCCCGCCTGTTCGCTCCGGCGCCGGGCGTGATCACGCGCTGGCAGATGCCGGCGGGTCCCGGGATCCGGGTGGACACGGCCGTCGAGGCCGGCGAGCGAGTCCCGTCGGAGTACGACCCGCTCATCGCGAAGCTGATCGCCCACGCGGAGGACCGACCGGCCGCGATCGCCCGCCTGCGCCGGGCCCTCGGCGAGGC
>JAZDPM010000148.1:0-7574 GCA_043797725.1 Chloroflexota bacterium | reverse complement strand
CGCCGCCTGCCCGCCGAATCGACGGTCTATCTCGGCGACAACGCGCGCGCTCCCTACGGGACGCGGTCCGATGACGAGGTGCGGCAGTTCAGCACGGAGGCGCTCGACCGGCTGGTCCGGGAGGACGTGAAGGCCCTCGTGGTCGCCTGCAACACCTCCACGGCCGTGGCCCTCGGCGAGTACCGGCGGCGCTACGACACGCCCGTCCTCGGGGTGATTCGCCCGGGCGCCCAGGCCGCCGCCCTCGCGACGCGGACGCGGCGGGTGGGCGTGGTCGCGACACCGGCCACCATCCGCTCGCACGCCTACTTCGACGCGATCAAGGAGGAGAACCCGGCGGTCGAGGTCTACGAGCACGCGACCCCGGCGCTCGTGCCCCTCGTGGAGGCCGGCGCGCTCAGCGGCCCGGAGATCGACGCGGCCGTGGCCGACGCCCTGGCGCCGCTCCTGGGCCGGCGCGGCGAGAACGGCGAGTTCATCCATCCCCTGCCGCCGTCGGCGAAGATCGACACGCTGCTGCTGGGCTGCACCCACTACCCGCTCCTGCGGTCGGTCCTGCAGGCCGCGGTGGGGGAGGGCGTGGCGATCGTGGATTCCGCGACGGCCACCGCGGGCGCGCTGGCGGAGCTCCTCTCCGTGAACGGGCTCGAGGCCCCGGGCTCCACGCGCGGGACGGCGGCGGATGCCGGCCGCGAGGGCCACCATCCCGCGCGTGTCCGGGCCGCCCCGCCGATCCATCGGGTCATGACCACGGGCGACGTGGCCGCCTTCGGGCGGATCGCGGCGCGGATGTTCGGGGACGCCTTCCCGGTCGTGGAGGCGGTCGCGCTCGAGCCCGTCGTCCGATGAGCGGCGCGCGACGCGCGGGTCGGCCGTCCTCCGGCGCCACCTGGCAGGCGGGGTTCCTGGTGGGGGCCGCGCTGGGGGCCGCGCTGACCGTCCTCGGTCGGCGCGCGGAGGCCGAGGCGCGGACGGGGCTCGTCGACTGGAGCGTCGTGGAGCGGCTCGCCGAAGGCCGTCTGCGCAACGCGGCGGGGCGCCTCTCGGCGGCGGAGGTTGCGGAGACCGGCTCGGCCTACGAGGCAGCGCTGCGGCGCGTCGTGCCCGCCCTCGAGGCAGCGCTGGAGACCCCTCTCCCCGGGATCGTGGAGCGCGTCGCCGTCGTCGACCGCGCGGGCTGGGTCCGGGCCAACCTCGCCACCTTCTCGGGGCTCTTCGGGCGACTGGAGGGCGAGCTCCTCGACCAGATCGTGCCGCCGGGCGCCGGGCTCGGGAAGGCCTCGCTCGCCCTCGCGAACCGCTGGATCACGACCCGCCAGTTCGGGCTGCTCCTGGGCTTCATGGGCCAGCGCGTCCTTGGCCAGTACGACCTCGCCCTCCTGTCCGCGGAGGCCGAGCCGGGGCAGCTCCTGTTCGTGGAGGAGAACGTCCGCCAGACCGCCCGGACGCTCGGGGTGCCGCTCGACCCGTTCCGCACCTGGATCGCCCTCCACGAGACGACCCACGCCTTCGAGTTCGAGGCCCACCCCTGGCTCCGCCCGTACCTCGCCGACCGCCTGGAGCGCCAGCTCGCCGGCCTGTCCCGGAGCGCCTCGGACCTTGGCCGGGACGCGTCGCGGATCCTGGGGCGCGCGCTCCGGGGCGGGGACGGGCACTGGCTGGAGCGTCTCATGTCGGACGAGCAGCGGAACCTGTTCCGGGAGACCCAGACCGTGATGAGCCTGCTGGAGGGCTTCTCCGATCACGTGATGGACGAGGTCGGCCGCGATCTCGTGCCGGGTGTCGAGACGATCAGCGCCCGCTTTCATGCGCGGCGGGCCACTCACACGCGCATGGAGCGGGCGATCCTGCGGATCACGGGGCTCGATCTCAAGCTGGAGCAGTACGCCCGCGGCGAGCGTTTCGTCGCAGCGGTGGATCGCGCAGCGGGCCCCGCCGGCTTGCGCCGTCTCTGGGAGGGCCCGGAGACGCTGCCGCGGGACGGCGAGCTGGAGCGGCCGGAGCGGTGGGTGCGCCGCGTCGTCGGCGCCGGTGCCAGGCCCGGCGCGGCGGAGGGGCGGGCGTGACCGGGCCGGGCGGCGTTCCCCGCGCGATCGCCCTCTCGCCGGTGCTCTCGGCCCGCTATCGGGCCGAGGATCTGGCGGCCATCCGCGCGGTCGCCCCGGGGTCGCGGATCGTGACCCTGTCGCGCGAGGGCCTGGCCGACGGGCCGGTCGACGACGTCGAGGTTCTCCTGCACGGCTGGCTCGCCGCGGATGCGTACGAGCGGCTCATCGCCCGGGCGCCCCACCTTCGCTGGGTCCACTCGGCGGCCGCGGGCGTGGAGCGCCTCATGACGCCGGCCGGCCGTGCCCGTGGGCTCACGTTCACGAACGGGCGCGGCGTGTTCAGCCGGCCGATCGCCGAGTACGTCCTGATGATGGTCCTCGCCGTGAACCGTCGCCTGCCCCAGCTCCTGGAGCTGGCCGCGGAGCGGACGTGGCAGCCGCTGGAGGGGCGCGAGCTCCGGGACACGACGCTCGGCATCATCGGCTTCGGCAGCATCGGCCGGGCGATCGCCGAATTGGCCGCGCCGTTCGGGCCGCGGATCCTGGCCACGCGCCGGTCGGGTGGCTCGCGCCCCGCCGAGGCGCCGCTGCCGCCCGGGGTCGAGCTGGGTGGCCCCGAGACCTTCGGCGACGTTCTCGCCGCGGCCGACTTCGTGATCCTCGCCCTCCCGCTCACGCCGGAGACGGAGGACCTGGTCGACGATCGGGTCCTGGCCCTGATGAAGCGGAGCGCATGGCTGGTCAACGTCGCCCGGGGCCGGCTCATCGTGGAGCGGGCACTCCTGCGGGCCCTGCGCGAGGGAACGATCGGCGGCGCGGTCCTCGACGCCTTCCGCGAGGAGCCGCTCCAGCCCGATTCGGCCTTCTACGGGCTGCCGAACGTGATCGTGACGCCCAACACCTCGTGGTCGAGCGGCCGCGTCATGGGTGCGACAGTGGAGCTCTTCGCCGAGAACCTGCGCCGCTACGCAGCGGGCGAGCCCCTCCTCAACGCGGTCGACCCGGGCGCCGGATACTGACGTCATGCAGATCGCAATCGTGGGCCTGGCCGGGGCCGGCAAGACCACCGTCTTCAACACCCTCACCCGCGGCGACGCGCAGACCGGCGGCTTCGGCGGGATGGAGCTCCACGTCGGGGTCGTAAAGGTTCCCGACGGGCGGCTCGAGCGGCTTGCCGAGATCTTCCACCCGAAGAAGATCGTCCATGCCGACGTGACGTACATCGACCTGCCGGCGCCGCCGGCCTCGTCCGAGGGGCGGGTCGGCACGGAGGAGCTGCCCGCGGAGCACCTTGGGCGGCTCCGCGACGCCGAGGCGCTCCTGCACGTGGTCCGGGCCTGGGACGATCCGCATCATCCCCATCCGGCCGGCTCCGTGGATCCCTGGCGGGACCTCGAGCTGCTCGACCTGGAGTTCGTCCTGGCGGACCTGGCGATGGTCGACCGGCGCCTGGAGCGGCTCCACGGCTCGGGTCGCCACGGCGCGCCCGCCGAGCGCGAGGCGAACGAGCGGGAGGGCACGATCCTGGAGCGAATCCGGCTCCCCCTCGTCGACGGCCACCCGATCCGCGACGCCGGCCTCGACCCGGACGAGGAGAAGGCCCTGCGCGGCTTCCGCTTCCTGACCCAGAAGCCGGTCCTGGTTCTCCTGAACGTCGGCGAGGGCGACCTGGCCCGGTCCGGCGAGCTCGTCGCGTCGATCGCCGCCCGCTACGACCACCGCCACGTGCTGGTGGACGCGCTCTCCGCCCGGATCGAGATGGAGCTGGGCCAGCTGGACCCGGAGGAGGCGGCGGTCTTCGGCGTGGAGCTGGGCATCACCGAGAGCAGCCTGGACCGGGTGATCGCGCTCTCGTACCGGCTTCTCGGCCTCGTCAGCTTCCTGACCGTCGGCCCGGACGAGGTTCGCGCCTGGCCGATCCCCGACGGGACCACGGCCGTCGACGCTGCCGGCGCGATCCACACCGACCTCGCGAAGGGGTTCATCCGGGCCGAGACGATCCCGTACGAGGATCTCGTGGCGCTGGGCTCCACCGCCGAGGCGCGCAAGCACGGCAAGCTGCGCTCCGAGGGCAAGACCTACCGGGTTCGCGACGGGGACGTCGTGGAGGTGCTCTTCTCGAAGTAGCTCGGATCCGGGGCGGCGTCAGTTGTTGCGGACGTCGTCGTCGTCCGCGTACTCGGCGAAGACCCCGCGGTAGTCGGCACCGCCGCGGGCCGCCTCGAGCTCTTCCTCGCTCGTGGCGATCAGGAAGTTCTCCTCCTCGTCCGTGGACACGTTGACGGCCGCCGTCAGCCGGTCGTCGGAGATGTAGGTGAATCCGTGGCCGCGCTCCAGCTCGACGGCGATCGCCTCGATGAGGGTATCTTCCGCGAAGCCGCTCGCGACCCGGCGGCGGACCGCCTGGACGAGATCGAAGAAGTCCTCCGCGGCAAGGTCGTCGTCGCTCGCCAGCAGCACGTCGGAGTAGAGGTCATCGTCGCCCTCGTGGAGCTCGTAGAAGTACACGTGGCCTCCTCGCCTGCGGGACCGGCCCGGCCAGTATACGGACCGCCACCGGCGCTCCCGGGGGCGGCGGTCCACTCCCGCGCCGACCAGCGCGGATCCGGCCCGGTCGCCCCGGTCATCGAGCCGAGGGCGGCCGAGCCGCGGCGCGTCACGGCTGGCGGCCCGGTTCCGACCGTCGTGGTCGCCGGGTCGGCGTCTCGCGACGTGGACGTGGCCGACCCGCGCGGCTGGCGGCTGGGCGGGGGAGCCACCTACGGCGCGCTCGCCCTGGCCCGCCTCGGGCTCCGCGTCGGCGTCGTCCTGGGCGTCGACGAGGCGGCCGCGGGCGCTCACGAGCTCGACCTCCTGCGCGCAGCCGGCGCCGAGCTGCACCTCGCCCGCCTCCCGGCCGGACCGGTCTTCCATCTCCAGGAGACGGCCGCAGGGCGCTCGCTCCGCTGCGACGACCCGGGCGAGCCCCTGCCGGTGGCGGCCCTGCCCCCGACGTGGCGGGCGGCGCCGGCCTGGCTCCTCTCGCCCGTCGCCGACGAGCTGCCCGACGGCTGGGCAGCGATCCCGCCCGGTGCGATCGTCGCCCTCGACTGGCAGGGCATCCTCCGGGACCTGGCGCGCGGCGCGCCGGTGCGCCCGCGGCCCGCCGCCCCGCGGGCGCTCCTTCGACGGGCCGACCTGGTCTCGGTGAGCACCGAGGACCTGCAGCCCGGGGCCGACCTGCGCGGGCTGCTGCGCCTGCTCCGGACGGGCGCCCTGTGCACGCTGACCCGGGGCGGCCGCGGGGGCCTCGCCTTCGCCGTGCGCCCGGGCGCGCCACGGATGCGGCAGTTCCCGGCCGTGCCGGCGACGGTGGTGGTCGACACGACCGGCGCAGGGGACGTCTTCCTCGCCGCCCTGCTCGCGGCCCGGACCGTGCCCGCCCTGGCCGGCCGACGGCCGCACCTCCTCGCCGCCGTGCGATTCGCGGCGACGGTTGCCGCCGTCCACGTCGGCGCCCCGGGACTCGCCGGCGTCCCGACCCTGGAGGCGGTGCACGATGCCCTCAGGCGGCCGGCTCCGGCCTGATCCCGTCCGTGGTCCGACGCCGGAGGCGCCGAAGCCTGGCGCCGAGGGCGGCCTCGAAGTCCGGATCGCCGCCCCAGCGGAGACGCGTCCGCTCGGCGGCGCGGGCTGCCGCCTCGGCCGCGCGGAGGGCGCCCGCCGGGTCGCGCAGGGCGTGCTCACGGACCTTGGCCGCCTCCACCCAGGCCCGCGGCGCCATCATCCCTCCGTCGATGGCCAGCGCCTCCCATGCCGCCAGGGCCTCGCCCGTGCGCCCGAGGCGGCGCAGGGTGCGCGCCCGCTCGGCCCGGATCCGGTCGCGGGAGACGGTGGCCGGTGGCGCGGTCGGGGCGCCGTACGGCCACGCGGCCGAGCCGAGGGACGCCGGCCGCCACCCGGCATCCGCGTCATCGAGGCAGCAGAGCGCGTCGCCGTGGCGGCGATCGCGGGTATAGGCGCGGGCGAGGGCGACGAGGTCCCCGGGCGGGGCGAGGGCGCGGCACTCCGGATCCGCGTACCGGCTGTCGAGATGGGCAAGGAGCCGCGCCAGCGACGCCACGTCCTCGGCGTTGTGCCACAGGACGGCGGCGAGCGGGCCGGCCGGACCGCCGCGGACGAAGTCGAGATAGCGCCCGGGGATTTCCCAGCCCCCGACGTCGTCGTGACGCCGGACGCCGAGGAGCTCGCGCTCGACGGTGGCGAGGCGGGCGTCGCCGATCCGGTGGCGGAACAGGCGACGCACGCCGGGCAACAGGTCGAGCATGCCCGCGTGAGGGGGCGCCGCGCGGCGGTGGAGGCGATAGCGGGTCACGAGGAGCGGCCAGTCGAAGCCCCTGCCGTTGTACGTGACCAGCCATGCGTCGGCGGGGATGGCCTGCTCGAGCGCTGCCAGGAGCGCGCGCTCCTCGCCGTGATCCGGGCAGACGAGCTGCAGCCGTCGGAACCGGTCGCCCTCCCACCAGCCGAGGCCGACGAGGAAGGCCAGCGTTCCGGCAGCGGTCCCCAGCCCGGTCGTCTCCGTGTCGAGGCAGACGAGTCGCGTTCCCGGGCCCGGCTGCCCCGGGAGACGGGCCAGCCTCTCGCGAACGAGCGGCACCGCGATCGATGGCGGCTCGACGCGCACCACGAGCCCGTCCGGCCCGCCCACCACCTCGCCGTCGAGGGCCGCCGCCAGGCGCGCCGCCAGGACCGGGCCCCGCAACGGCGACACCTGTCCCCCGGGAGCGCCAGCCGCGGGCAGCGGGGCGCGCGTCGTGCGGAATCGGGCGAGGCGTCGCTCGAGCGTCAGGACGTCGCTCACCGGGCGACCCAAGCCGCCGCACCCGGCCGACGGGTGGGCCGCCGTGCCCCCAGCGCGTCGAGGAGCCGGAGGGCGAGGGCCCGCGCGTCGAGGTCGACCTCGCCGCCGGCGGGCCTGGGTCCCGTGCACGACGGGCAGCCGCCGTCGCAGCCGCACGAGGCCACGAGGTCGGCCGCGCCGTCGACGAGCTCGGCGTGGCGCTGCCAGAGGCGCTCGGCGAGGCCGACGCCGCCCGGCACGGCCTCGTAGAGGTAGACGGTGGGCGCGCCGTCGTGCGGGGAGCGGACCTGGGTCACGAGCCCGAGGTCGCGCGGGTCCACCATCAGGAGGACGCTCGCGACCGCCTGGAGCGCCCGCCCGGCCCCGGCGAGCGCGACGTCGAGGTCGGCCCGCCGCCAGCCGGTCGCCGCCCCCTCGGCCGTCAGCCAGTAGGCGGTCGTCTGGAGCTCGATCTCGGGGAGGTGGATGGGCCCCCAGCCCAGGTTCTCGTTCGTCACGAGCTTCAGCTTCTTGAACAGCGTCGCCCGGCTGGCGACCATGACCTCGCCGTGGCGCCGTGATCCGCCGGGGACGGCGGCGGCCCCGAAGACGTCGAGCGGCTTGAGCGTCACCGCGCGGTCGGCCTGGGTGTAGTGGTCGACGTCCACGCGCCGGACGTAGGCCTTGCGCTCGTCCCAGTCGAG
>JAZDPM010000147.1:0-17991 GCA_043797725.1 Chloroflexota bacterium | reverse complement strand
GCAACCTCATCGTCGTGCCGGTCCAGGACACGATCATCTACCTCGAGCCGATCTACCTCCAGTCGACCGGCTCGGCGATCCCGGAGTTCACGAAGATCGTCGTCGCCAGCCCGACGAAGATCGTGTGGGGTGACTCCCTGGAGGAGGCGCTGAGCCTCCTCGTCGAGGGCGGGCCGGGTCCCACGCCGACTCCCTCGCCGAGCCCCGGCGCGAGCCCGTCGCCCGGTGCGTCGCCGACGTCGTCCCCGACGTCGGGCCCGAACGTGACGCCGTCCCCGGCGGACGTCCAGGCGCTCATCCGCTACGCGAACGAGCGCTTCGAGGCCGCCCAGGGTGCGCTCCGACGCGGCGACTTCGCCACGTACGGGGTCGAGATGGACGAGGTCGCGAAGACGCTCCAGCAGCTCGAGATCCTGGTCGGGGGGAGCCCCTCTCCGGCGCCGTGAGCGAGACCGGGGCGTCGTCCCCGGACGACTGGGTGCCGCCCGGCGGAATCCTCGAGGAGCTGGACGGCAGTCCGATCAGGCCGCCGTCCGCCGTCCCGCCGTCCGCGGATCCGCCGATCCCGTGGCGGCACGGGTTCGTCGCGGCGGCGGCGCTGACCGTTCGGCGACCGCGCCTCTGGGTCTTCGCGCTGGTGGCGTTCCTCGCCCGGGGCGGGCTCGCGGCCCTCGCCCTCCCGATCGTGGTCCTGCCGACGTTCGTCGGGCTCGCCAATTTCGTTGGCCCGGCCTCGGTCTCCGCGGAGGGACCCGGCCCACGGCTCATGGCCCTCGTGGCGCTGGGCGTGGCGACGGGCCTTGCCCTGGCCGTGGCCGGAGCCGTGGTTGGGGCCGCCGCCGAGGTGGCGCTCCACCGGGCCACGGTGGCGACGGCGAAGGCTGCGGAAGCCCCGTTCGTCGCTCGGCTCGGCGACGCGGCGGCGGCCGCCGGGCCGGCCGAGGTGGGCGCCGGGCGCGCGGCCATCCGGGTCGCGGCCCTCCGGCTCCTGCTCCTGGTGCCCGTGGCGGCCGTTGCGACCGTCGCGGTCCCGGCCTGGGTCGCCGCCGCCTACCGTGAGCTCACCCTGCCCAGCGACGTCGCCACCCCCCTCGTGGCGCGCGTCCTCGCCGGCGCGCCGGTCGCCAGCGCCGCGGTGCTCGGCACCTGGCTGGCCGCGGAGGTAGTGGGCGGCTTCGCGGCACGGCGCGCCGCACTTCTCGGCGCGTCGATCCCGGGCGCGCTGGCGGGAGGGCTGCTCGACCCGCTACGAGTGCCGCTCGGCACGGCCCTCACCGTGGCGGCCGCCCTGGCCACCTCGATCCTGATCCTGGCCCCGGGGTGGTGGGCGGTGGGGGCCGCGTGGGACGTCGCCCGGCACGCCCTCGCCGGCGGAACCGACCCGCTCGCCGCGCTCGGGGCCGCGCTGCTTCTCGCCGCGACCTGGCTGGCCGTCCTCGCCCTCGCCGCGATCGCGGCCGCGGGGCGCGCGACGCTCGTCACCATGGAGCTCCTGCGCCGACGCCGCTGAATGCCCTGCTACACTGCGCCGCGTGCGCCGCCGACGGCCAGCCGCCCGGGCGGGACGGCGCCCCTCGCACGGAGGTGGGTGACCCCACCGCATGAACCTGGATTTCCTCTCCGGGATCGGCGACGCCATCGCCGCCTTCTTCGAGAGCCCCCTCGTCCAGCTGGGCCTCCAGGCGATCGGCGTCTACGTCGTCATCATCTGGCTGGCCTCGGCCTACTGGGCGTTCCGCGACATGCAGGCCCGGACCGCGAACCCGGTCGTTCCCTATTTCGCGGCCGCGCTCGTGGTGGGGTTCACGCCGGTCTTCTTCCTCTTCGGGCTCCTCGTCTATCGGATCATCCGCCCGCAGGAGCGCCTGGGCGAGGCCTACGAGCGCGGGCTCGCGGAGGAGGCCCTGATCGCCGAGATCGAGCAGATCGAGCATTGCGCCACCTGCGGGCTCAAGGTCCGCGAGGACTGGATCATCTGCCCGACCTGCCGGACGCGCCTCAAGCGCGTCTGCCCCCACTGCTCGAAGCTCGTGGGCCTGGAGTGGTCGCTGTGCGCCTGGTGCGGCCGTGACTTCGAGCGCCGCGAGGCGCTGGCGTCCGTGGGCTCAATGCCGGTCCGGCCGGTGCGCGAGAGGGCTCCGACCCCCGCCCCGATCACGCCACCGGAGCCTGTCTCCGAGGCCCCGACCGCCGTCGCTGTGACGACTGTGCGCACGACGCGCGCGCCGCGATCCAGCGCCGGCTCTCCGGCCCCGGGTCCCACGACGCGCGGCTGAGCGACGACCCTGGACGACTCCCGCGACGCGCCCCCGATCGACGTCGAGGCAGACGCGCCGGCCGACAACCCGGCCGACAACCCGGCCGACTCACCGCGGGACGTCGCGACGGCGCCACGGGCGCGGCGCGGGATCTTCGAGCTCGAGGGACGCGCGGCACCCGGCCTCTACCTCGTGGGCTGGGGGCTCGTCGCCACGGGCCTCGGCGCGATCCTCATCGCCCTGGTGGCCGGCGGCGCGGGCAGTGTGTCGAGCGTCGCGCTCGTGCTCGGGATCGCCGCCCTCGGCCTCGGCCTGACGGCAGGCTCCGGCGCGCAGGCGTTCCAGCGGCGCGCCGACGGCGCGGCCTACCCGGGGCCGTCGCCCCTCCTCGTCTTCGGCGCCGCGCTCGCGATCACGCTCGTGGTCGGCTTCGGGCTCGGCGCGCTGGGCGGGCTGCCCGAAGGTCCCATCGCCGTCCTTGCCTCGGTGCTGATCCAGGCCGCGATCCTGATGGGCCTGATTGCCCTCCTCGTCGTGGGGTCCGGCGCGCTCGGCTGGCGCGAGATGGGGCTCCGGCTGCCGGGGCCCGGCGAAGGCTCGCTGCTCGCGGACGTCGCCTGGGGCGTCACCCTCGCGATCCCGACCCTGTTCGGCTCGGCCCTCCTCGCCGCCGGGCTCATCGCGCTCCTGGGCGTCGCGCCGACCGCCCCGCTCCCTCCTGCACGGGACCCTGGCGGCGTCCTCGTCAATCTGCTCGTCGCGGCGGTCATTGCGCCGATCTGGGAAGAGACCTTCTTCCGCGGCTTCACGACGACCGCCTGGGCGCGATCCGCGGGCACCCGGCCCGCCATCGTCCGGGGCGCCGTCTTCTTCGCCCTTGCCCACGCCGTCCTGATGGTCGGCAGCGACTTCCGGACGGCGTTCCTGACGGCTTTCATCGCCTTCGCCATCCGGCTTCCGGTCGGGCTGGTCCTGGGCTGGGTCTTCCTGCGCCGACGGACGCTCGTCGCCCCGATTGCGCTCCACGCGACGTACAACGCGATCCCGGTCCTCCTCGTCGCCTTCGGAGCAATCGCGACGCAGGGCTGAGGCGCTCGCGGAGCCCGCCGGTGCCCGTGGCTGCCGCACGTCGCTGCCCCCCTGCGCCGGTGAGCGCCCGATGAGTGGCGGATGAGCGGCCGTCGCTAGGATGCGGGGCGTCCTCGGGTTCGGATGGCGGGGGAATCGGCGGGCTCCGTCGTCCGGGCCCGGGGACCCATCGTTATCGCCGCGATCGCAGGGAGGCAGTCCCCGTGGCAGATGCCGGCTCCTTCGTTCTTCCCGACGAGCGCGCGCGCCCGGGTGACCCGGCGCTCCGGCGTCCCGCCCGGCGTGTCCGCGAGATCCCGGTGGCGGAGCGCCCGCGCGAGCGCCTCGCGGCGCGCGGCGTGGCCGGCCTCACGACCGCGGAGTTGATCGCCCTGGTATGGGGCTCCGGCGCCCGGGGCCTGGGCGCGGTGGACCTCGCGGAGGAGGCGCTGGCCCGCCACGACGGCCTCGCCGGCCTGGCCCGCGCCGGCGAGCTGGAGCTCGTCGATCTGCCCGGCGTCGGGGTCGCGAAGGCGGCCCAGCTGACGGCCTCGTTCGAGCTGGGGCGCCGGCTGCTGGCGGACTGGCCCGCCGGCCGCTGGACGGTCCGCACTCCACGGGACGTGGCGGATCGACTGATTCCGCTGATGGGGCACCTGGAGCGGGAGGAGCTCCGGGTGGTGCTCCTGAACGCCAAGAATGCCGTCCTCAAGGTCGTGACGGTCTACCAGGGAAACGTCTCCGCCTCGCTCGTCCGGGTGGGCGAGCTCTTCCGCGACGCCGTCCGGATCAACGCCGCGGGCGCGATCCTCGTCCACAATCACCCGTCGGGCGACCCAACGCCCTCGCCCGACGACCTCCACCTCACCGCCGAGGCGCTGGCGGCCGGCCGCCTCCTCGACATCGAGCTGCTGGATCACCTCGTCGTGGGCCACGACGCCTTCGTCTCGCTGCGCGATCGGGGCATAGCGTTCGACCGCGGCGGTCCCGGATTGCGGGGCCGCCCTGCCGCGGCGGAGTGAGCGGCAGCCCGACGGGCCGGCCACCCGCCCCCGGGGCCACGCCGGTCGCAGGGGTATACTCCCGCGGCGACCCGACCGGTCGCACGCGCCGCCGCGCGCCCTCAAGACGACGGGGCGTCCGACGCGGGCGACCCCGACCGAGCAGCACAGGATCCCCACCCGCATCATGCTCGACGCGCTCTTCAGCATCTTCTCCCGCGACATCGGGATCGACCTCGGGACGGCGAACACGCTCGTCCACGTCCGCGACCGCGGGATCGTGATCAGCGAGCCGAGCGTCGTGGCGATCGACGCCAAGACGAAGAAGGTCCTGGCGATCGGCGCCGAGGCGAAGCGCATGGTGGGCCGCACGCCGGCCAACATCATCGCCATCCGCCCCCTGCGGGACGGCGTCATCAGCGACTTCGACGTCACCGAGCAGATGATCAAGTACTTCGTCCACCGCGTTCACGACCGGATCGGGCTCATCCCCCGCCCCCGGATGGTGCTGGGGATCCCGTCCGGCGTGACCGAGGTGGAGAAGCGCGCGGTCCGCGACGCGGCCCTCAACGCCGGCGCCCGCTGGGCCCGTCTCATCGAGGAGCCGATGGCCGCCGCGATCGGGGCCGGCCTTCCCGTCAGCGAGCCGACCGGCAGCCTCATCGTCGACATCGGCGGCGGAACGACCGAGGTCGCGGTGATCAGCCTCGGCGGCATCGTCGTGAGCCGGAGCATCCGGATCGGCGGCGACGAGATGGACGTGGACATCGTCTCCTTCGCCCGGCGCGAATACAACCTGCTCCTCGGGGAGCGGACCGCCGAGGACATCAAGATCGCGATCGGTTCGGGCTACCCGGGCGACTGGGACGCCCAGCGCATCAACCTCCGCGGCCGCGACCTCCTGACCGGCCTGCCGCGCAGCGTCGAGGTCGGCGCCGACCAGATCCGGGAGGCGATCGAGCCGTCGGTCCAGCAGATCGTGGACACGATCAAGGACACGATCGAGGAAACCCCGCCCGAGCTCGTCGCCGACATCATGGACCAGGGGATCGTGCTCGCCGGCGGCGGCGCCCTCCTCCTCGGCCTCGACCGGCGGGTCGCCGAGGCGACCCAGATGCCGGTCCACATCGCCGACGATCCGCTGACCTGCGTGGCCCGGGGCACCGGGGTCGTCCTCCAGGAGCTCGACCGCATGAAGCGGGTGCTCGTCGCGGACACCTACTCGCGGCCGCTCCGGTAGGGGACCGGTGATGACCGGCCGGCTCGCCGGCTACGGGCACCGCGCTCCGCGGATCGCCCGCCGCCGCGCGATCACTTTCTCCGTGCTCGTCGGGGTCTCGATGATCCTGATGCTCGCCAGCGCCACGGCCCCGGTCGCAGAGCTGCAGCGCGGCGTCGCCTTTGCCCTGGCGCCCTTCGCCGAGGCCGTGAACGGGGTGGGGCGCGAGGTGCGTTCGGTCGTCGAGGCCGCCGCGGAGATCGACCGGCTCCGCCGCGAGAACGCCACGCTCCACGCCGAGAACGACCGCCTGGACCAGCGCAACCGGACCCTCGACGCCCTCTCGGTCGAGAACGAGCAGCTCACCGCGCTCCTGGCGATCCGCAACACCCTCGACTACTCCACCGTGGCCGCGCGGGTGATCGCGCGCGAGCTGGCCGACGTCAACCGGGTCGTGATGATCGACGCCGGGAGCGAGGACGGGCTCGCGATCGGCGACGTCGTCATCGGGGCGGGCGGAGCGCTCGTGGGCCGGGTGACCGAGCTCGGCGCCTCGGCGGCCCGGGTGACGCTCATCAACGACCCGACCTCGACCGTCATCGGCGAGATCGTGGGGAGCCGGGCCACGGGCGAGGTGGTGGGCGACCTCGGCGGGGCGCTGATCATGGGCAAGATCGACGCGACCCTGCAGGTTGCCCTCGGTGAGGAGGTCGTCACGGCCGGGCTCACTCTCGGCGCGGCCGTGCGCTCGCCCTACCCCAAGGGCCTGCTGATCGGGCGGATCATCGACGTGACGCGCGACCCGAACGCGGTGGTCCAGACTGCCTTCGTCGACCCGGCGATCGACCTGGGCCTGCTGGAGGCGCTCCTGGTCATCACCGACTACGAGGGCGGGATCCCCGCTGGCGACTTCCTGCCCACCGATGACCTGAACCCCGACGGGACCCTCCCCGACTCGGAGCGGCCGTTCGCGACCCAGGCCCCGACGCCGCGCCCCACCCCGCGCCCGACGACGCGACCCTGAGGCGGGTCCCGGCTGCTACGATCGCCGGACGATGAAGGGCCTCATCCTCGCCGGCGGGACGGCGACCCGCCTCGTCCCGCTCACGATCGTCACCAACAAGCACCTCCTCCCGATCTACGACCGCCCGATGATCTACTACCCCCTGGAGACTCTGGCGGGGATGGGGATCCGGGAGGTCCTCGTCATCGTCGGAGGCAAGAGCGTCGGCGACGTCGTGGAGCTCCTCGGCGATGGCGCGCACTTCGGCCTCAGCCTCACCTACCGCTACCAGCGCGGTGCCCTGGGAATCGCCCACGCCATCGGGCTGGCCCGCGAGTTCGTCGGGGACGACGCTTTCTGCTGCGTCCTTGGCGACAACATCCTGAACGGGCCGCCGCTGGAGCCGTTCGCCCGCGAGTTCGAGGCGGGCCCGTGGGGCGCCGGAACCTTCCTCTACCGGGTCACCGACCCGGAGCGCTTCGGCGTCGCCGAGCTGGATGTCGCCGGGCAGGTCGTCGGCTTCGAGGAGAAGCCGACGACGCCGAAGAGCGACCTCATCCCGATCGGGGTCTACTTCCTCCGCCGGGGCGCCTTCGACGTCATCGACGCGCTGGTGCCCTCGGAGCGCGGTGAGCTCGAGATCACCGACGTCCTCAATCACTACGTCCCGCAGGGCGGCCTCTACGCGCCCCGCTACGAGGGGCACTGGGCCGATGCCGGGACGGTCCCCTCCCTGCTGCGGGCCGCCCGGCAGGCCGAAACCGCGGATGCCGAGGGACAGCTCGCCCCGCCGCCGCAACGGCCCAGCGCGTGACGGCGCCCGGGCCCGGGGCTCACCTCCTGGTGGCCGGCGGGGCCGGCTTTGTCGGGAGCTGCTTCGTCCGCGCGGTCCTGGGCCGCCGCGACGGGACGCGGATCACCGTCCTCGACAAGCTGACCTACGCGGGGAACAGGGCGAACCTCGGCGAGGTGGAGGCCGACGCGGAGATGGCCTCGCGCTTCGCCTTCGTTCACGGCGACATCGCCGACCCGTCTGCCGTCGCGCCGCTGGCCGCGGCGGCCGACGCCGTCGTCAACTTCGCCGCCGAGAGCCACGTCGACCGCTCGATCCTTGAGCCGGCCGCCTTCCTGCGGACCGGCGTGGACGGCGTCCACGTCTTCCTGGAGGCCCTGCGCGGGGAGACGGACCGGGCTCGTCGCGGCGAGCGGGCGACGATCCCGCGGCTCCTGCAGGTCTCCACCGACGAGGTCTACGGGTCGATCGATGAGGGCGAGGCGGCTGAGTCCGATGCCCTGGCGCCGCGCTCGCCGTACGCCGCGGCGAAGGCCGCGGGCGAGCTGCTCGTTCGGGCGTACCACGTGACCTACGGGCTCGACGTGGTGATCACCCGGGGTTCGAACACCTACGGCCCCTTCCACCACCCCGAGAAGCTGATCCCGCTCTTCGTGACCAATGCCCTCGACGACCTGCCCCTGCCGCTCTACGGCGACGGCCTGCAGCGGCGCGACTGGCTCTACGTCGCCGACCACGCGGGCGCCATCGCCCACGTCCTGGCGCACGGTGCGGCCGGCGAGGCCTACAACGTCCCGGGATCGGCGGAGCTCACCAACCGCGAGGTGGTGGCCCGGCTCCTCGGCCTGCTCGACAAGCCCTGGTCGCTCGTCCGGTCCGTGGCCGACCGGCCCGGCCACGACCGGCGCTACGCGATGGATGGCCGGCGCCTGCGCGAGCTCGGCTGGGTGAACCAGGTGGGCTTCGACGAGGGGCTCGCGCAGACCGTGGCCTGGTACCACGACCACGAGCCGTGGTGGCGCGCGGCGCGCGGCGGCGACTGGGACGCCTACTACGCCCGCCAGTACGCCCAGCGGCTCGCCACCTCGTCGGCGGCGGAGCCGGCCCGATGAGCGTCCGGGCCGGCTGATGCGGATCGCGGTCACGGGCTCCGGCGGCCGCCTCGGCCGCGCCCTGCTGGCGGCGCTCGAGGGGGCGCCGTTCACGGGGCCCTGCGGGCCGCTCGTCTGGAGCCGCCCCGACTACGACCTCGACGACCCGTCGGCGGCGGCCCGCGTCCTCGCCCGCGACGCGCCGGAGGTCGTCGTCCATGCCGCCGCCTGGACGGACGTGGACGGCTGTGCCCGCGAGCCCGGGCGGGCCATGCGCCGCAACGCGCTCGCAGTCGCCGAGCTGGCGGAGGCGTGCGCCGCGACGGGCACCGACCTCGTGCTCATCTCCACGAACGAGGTCTTCGACGGCCGGAGGACGGATGGGCGCGGCTACGCCCCCAGCGACCGGCCCGCGCCGGGCAACCCGTACGGCGCCAGCAAGCTGGCTGGCGAGACGGCGGCCCAGGCCGCCTTCCTGCGCCGCGGCGGCGTCCCGGACGTCGCCGACGGGGCCGTGCCGGCCGGCCCGCAGCTGGCCATCGTGCGCACCGCATGGCTCTTCGGCCCGCCCGGCAACGACTTCCCCGGCAAGATCCTCGCCGCGGCGGAGCGGGCCCGGGCGGCCGGAGAGCCGCTGCGGGTCACCGGCGACGAGGTCGGCTCGCCCACCTACGCGCCCGACCTCGCCGACGCGATCACGGAGCTCCTTGCCGGTGGCACCTGCGCGGGCTTCCACCATGTGGTCAACGGCGGCGCCGTCTCCCGGGCCTCGTGGGCACGGACGATCCTCGCGGCCGCCGGGCTGGACATCCCCGTCAAGGAGGTCCCGCTCGCCAGTTGGGCGCGGCCGTCCGCGGCCCCGGCCTGGGCCGTCCTCGCCCCGACGCCGCTGCCGTCCGGCGAGCCGCTGCGCCCGTGGCAGACGGCCCTCGCGGACTACCTGCCGCGCCTCCTGCGCGGGCGCGCCCCGGCGGCGCGGTCGTGACGGACCCGCGACCGTCGGCTGCCTCCGCGCCGTCACCGATCCCGGGCGTCGCCTGGGGGAGCGTGGCGTGGCGCGGCGACCTCCGGGGGAGCTTCCGCGAGCTGTGGCGGGCGAGCGCCTTCGATGCTCTCGACCCGGTCCTCGCCGGCCGGTCCGAGCCCGCCTTCACCCAGGTGAACCTCTCCACCTCGGCGCAGGGCGTCCTGCGGGGCCTCCACTTCCACCGTCGCCAGCTCGACCACTGGGTCGTGACCGCGGGGCGGGCGCTCGTGGCCCTCGTCGACGTCCGCCCGCTCGTGGCGGGAACCGCGGAGCGGCCACTCGTCGCGGTCCGCGAGGCCCCGCGGGACACCACCGTGACGATCCCGACCGGCGTGGCCCACGGGTTCCTCGCCCTCCAGCCGCTCGAGCTCGTCTACCTCGTCACGAACGAGTTCGACGGAACCGACGAGCTGGGCTTCGCCTGGGACGACCCGCTCGCCGCCGTCCCGTGGCCGGCCGTCGCGGGGACGCCCGACGGGCGCCCGATCCTCTCGGACCGCGACCGGTCGAACCCGCCGCTCCGGGAGCTCGTCGCCCGCCTCCGGGCCGGCTGACCCCGCCCGGTTCCGCCGGGCACCGCCGCCCGCGGTGCGCCGGTGCACCGCGCCCGCCGCGCGACCGGGCCGCCGGACCTCCCGCGACCGCACCACGCCACCCTGCACCGCCGGGGGCGATAGTCAATCGGGGTATCCGGCGGGAGCCGAAGGCGCGATTGAGGAGTGCGGCCCGGCCCGCCACCGTGGGGATGCACTCATCCGTGCCCCGTCACGTCTCGGAGGCTCTCTATCGTGCGTCGTTCCGCCGCCGGTGCCCTGGCCGGCCTGCTCGTCCTGGCGCTGGGCTGGACCGCCGCGCCCAGTCCCGCCACGGCGGTTACCGCCGACCCGAAGGTCGTCCTCGTCGTGGGCGCGACCCACGGCGCCACCGCGGCGTACCGCTCGTACATGAGCGAGGTGGCGGCGACGGCCGCCCGCTACAGCAGCAACGTGGTGAAGGTCTACAGCCCCAGCGCGACGTGGACGGCCGTGCGCTCGGCCCTCCAGGGGGCGAGCGTCGTGGTCTACATGGGCCATGGGAACGGCTTCCCCAGCCCGTACTCCGCGACGCTGAACCCGAACACCCAGGACGGGATGGGCCTGAACCTTGCGGCCGGCGCCGGCGACTCCAACACCAGGTACTACGGCGAGAGCTACATCGCGAACGAGGTGGACCTCGCGCCAAACGCCGTGGTGATCCTGAGCCACCTCTGCTACGCGTCGGGCAACTCGGAGCCGGGCCAGAAGGAGCCGACCCTGGCCGTGGCGAAGGCGCGGATGGACAACTACGCCGCGGGCTTCCTCCGGGCCGGCGCCCGGGCCGTCATCGCCGACGGGCACGACGATCCGTCCTGGTACGTCGAGCAGCTCTTCACGGCGAGCGCCACCATGGAGCAGATCTGGCGCGGCGCCCCCGGGGCACGCGGCAACGCCTTCGCGTTCCCGAGCGTCCGGACCCCCGGCTACACTGCCTTCTCCGACCCGGAGACGCGGACTGGGTCTACGTATGCGGGCTTCTACCGCTCCCTCGTCGCCAAGCCGACGCTCACCTCGTCCCAGGTGACGGGGGCCCTGTACGCGCGCACCGACGCCACGCCCGGCTCCTTCTCCGTGCCCGGGGCAGCCGAGGTCGCGGCCCCGGAGGGCGCCGGCCTCTACCCCGACCCGAGCTTCGTCGTCACCGACACCGGGCTCGCGCCCGTGACCCTGGCCACCGGCACGCGGCTCCGCCTGGTCGCGGCGGCCGGCGTCGCGCCCGACGGGAGCCCGGTCTTCCAGGTCCAGGCGCCCGACGGGGCGGCAGGCGGGTTCGTCTCGTCGTCGGCCCTCGTGCCCCGCGACAGCACGGCGCCCCGCCTCTGGGAGCTCGACGCGGGCACGCGCGCCCTCAGCCCCGACGGCGACGGCAGCGGCGACACGGTCACGCTGGCGGCCCGCGCCTCGGAGTGGGTGACCTGGCGGGTCGACATCGCCGACGCGGGCGGGGATCCTCTCTGGGCCGCGGACGCGGTCGGCGACCAGCTGGCCGTGACGTGGGACGGAACCGCCGCCGGCGCCCGGGTTGCCGACGGGACCTACGCGGTGACCGTCACCGCGGCCGACGCCTGGGGCAACGCCCCGGCAACGGCGACGATCCGGCTCGTGGTCGATACTGTGGCCCCCGTCCTGAACGACCTCCGGCTCCAGGCGGCCGTCGCGACCACCTTCACGCCGAACGGGGATGGGACGACCGACGGCGTCCGGATGGCTTTCAGCTCGACGGAGGCGGGGATCGTGCAGGCGACGATCCGCGCCGCGGACGGCGCGGTCATGGCCAGCTTCGGTGACGCCATGGTGGCCGGCCCCGGCGCGGCGACCTGGGACGGTCGCACGGCCGGCGGTGCCTTCGCGCCGGACGGCAGGTACACCGTCAACCTCCAGCCTGTCGACCTGGCCGGCAATCGCGGCGCGCCGATCGACGTCGACCTGGTCGCGTACGGGGCGCTGGGCTTCGTCAGGACGTCGGCCGTCGCCATCTACCCCCGGGACGGGGACCGCTTCGCGAAGACGACGACGCTCTCCTACCGGCTCATCGCCCCGGCCACGGTCACGTGGCAGCTGCTCAATGCGGCGGGCCGCGTGGTCGCGACGCGCCAGGACGCCCAGGCGTTGCCGGCGGGCTCCTACTCCTGGACCTGGAACGGCCGGCTGGCGAGCGGCGCGTGGGCCCCGGCCGGGGTCTACACGTCACGCGTGACTGCGACGGACGGCGACGTCAGCGTCAGGCAGGCTGCGAAGGTCGCGGTCGACGCCTTCCGGGTCTCGCTCTCCGACAGCACGCCGGCGCGCGGCCAGCTGATCACCGTCACGGTGGTCACGACCGAGCCGCTGCGCGCGGCGCCGCGGCTGACGATCACGCAGCCCGGTCGGGCGCCGGTGAGCGTGACCACGGCCCGCCTCTCGGCATCCACGTACCGGGCGACGGTCCGTCTCTCGAGAGCGGGCGGGACGGGCGCGCTGGCCCTCAAGGTCGCCGGCTATGACGTCGCCGGTGGCTACAACTCGAGCTCGTTCCTCTTCCCGATCCACTAGACCAGCCGGCCGGCCTGCCGCGGGCCGTGAGATGACCGCACCGGACCGCACCGGACCGCCCGTGACCGATCCGTACCACCCGCGCGCAGGACCATCGGGGGATGGGCCGCCGGCGCGCCGGGGCGTACCGTGACCGTCCCATGATGAGCCGAATCGCGGGCAGCCCGGGCCACCTGCGCCGCACCTTCGCCACCGCGCTCGCGGCCGTCTTCCTGGTCGCCCTGCCGGTGGGCGCTCTCGCCGCGGATCCGGCGGGCGTCGCGGCCGTGCCCGGCGACGCCCCAAGCCAGATGTACCTGGACGCGATGGCGCACGAGGGTCTCCCGTACGCTTTCATGCCGGGCGAGCCCGCTGAGGCGGACACCCGGTCCTTCGCCCTGGCCGAGGTCGCGCCGTCGGCGGTGGGCATGCGCCGCGAGGTCTACGGGTTCCTCCCGTACTGGGAGGTCGCCGACAGCGACACGGTGCTCGACTTCAGCATCCTGACCCACGTCGCCTACTTCTCCGTCGGCGCGGACGCGAAGGGCAACCTGAACAAGCGGGACGCCGACGGCTCGCTCACGACCGGCTGGGCCGGCTGGACCAGCTCGAAGATGACCTCGATCATCAACGCGGCCCACGCGAAGCGCAGTCGCGTGGCGCTGACGCTCACGGTCTTCGCCTGGACGTCCGGCCAGGTCGCCGTCCAGAAGGCGCTCCTCGGCAGCGCGAGCGCTCGCCTCAACCTGGCGCGGCAGGCCGTCGACGCGGTCCGCGCCCGGGGCGCCGACGGGATCAACCTGGACTTCGAGCCGCTCGTCGCGGGCTACGAGGACGAGTTCGTGGCGCTCGTCCGGACGATGCGCGCCGAGCTGGACCGGGTGGTTCCGGGCGCCCACCTTGCGTTCGACACGATGGGCCGCCCCGGCAACTACCCGCTGGAGGGAGCCCTCGCCGCGGGCGGGGCGGACGCCGTCTTCATCATGGGCTACGACTACCGGACGGCCGGCTCCAACTACGCGGGATCCATCGATCCGCTCGCCGGGCCCGCCTACGACCTGTCGGACACCGTGCGTGCCTACACCGCGCGCGTCCCTGCCTCGCGGTTGATCCTCGGGATCCCCTACTACGGCCGGGCCTGGTCCACCGTCTCCGACGCGCTGAACGCGCAGACCCAGACGGGCGCGAAGTACGGCTATTCGAGCGCCGTCACCTACACGGTCGCGGCGCAGTACGCCGCCGAGCACGGACGGCGCTACGACAGTCGGGAGGTCTCGGCCTGGACCGCCTACCGGAAACAGAACTGCACGGCGACCTACGGCTGCGTGACGACGTGGCGCCAGCTCTACTACGACGACGCGGCGACCCTGGGGGCGCGCTACGACCTGGTCAATCGGAGCGGGCTCCGCGGGGTTGGGATCTGGGCGCTCGGGTACGACGGGGCGCGGCCGGAGCTCTACCGGGCGCTCGCGGACAAGTTCCTCGAGGACACCACCGCGCCGGTCGCCGGGATCGTGGCCGTCCCGGCAACCCAGCCCGACGAGGGGTTCACGGTGCGCTGGACGGCCCAGGACGACTGGAGCGGTGTCGCGAGCTACGATGTCCAGGTGTCCGCCGACGGGGGAGCCTGGACCGCCTGGCTGGCCGGCACGAAGGCCACGAGCGGGGTCTATCTCGGCTCCGACAACCGCGGCCATGCGTTCCGGGCGCGCGCCGTTGACGGGAAGGGCAACGTCTCGGCGTGGAACGTGGCCAGCGTCTACGAGAAGACCCCGGCGCTGAAGCCCGGCGGCTTCCTCCGGGTCACCGCCGATGCCCTCAACGTGCGGTCCGCCCCGGGCACCGCTGCGACGCGAATCACGACGGCGTCGCGCGACGACCTCTTCGCGATCACCGGCGGCCCCGCCACGGCGGACGGCTACACGTGGTACGAGGTGAGCGGGCCGCTCACCACCTGGGGCCCGGTCGACGATGTCGAGCGCAGCGCCTGGGTTGCCGCGTCCGGGTCCGGGGTCACGAACGCGGTGGCCGCGCAGGCGCCCAACGCCACGCTCGTCCAGGCCGGGATCCGCGGGGTCGGGTTCTCGGGTGGCGGGACGGCCAGCCTCGGGACGACCACCGCCGCCGTGGGGCAGCGCAGCTTCTCCCCCAACGGCGACGGCTCCGCCGATCTTCTCGCGATCCGGTGGAACAACCGCCGCGCCCTCGATTCGATGACCCTGCGGGTGCTCGGCGCGGACGGCACCCTCCTCGGAGCGCGCACCGTGCCCGCAACCGGGTCCGGGGTGCAGGACTACGCGTGGGACGGGAGCGCGGGCGATGCGGTCCTGCCCGACGGGACGTACGTGCTCCAGATCGTGGGCACGGCCGGCGGCACCACGTTCTCGTGGCCAGCGGACACGCCCACGGCGGGCGACCTGCCCGCGCTGACGGGCGTCGTCATCGATCGCGTCGCCCCGGTCCTCGAGGCATCGCGGGCCACGGGCACCCGTCTCTCGCCGAACGGCGACGCGAAGTACGACGCCCTGAGGATCTCCGGCACGGCTTCCGCGGACGTGGTCCGCTGGGAGGTCGTCATCGCGCCGTCGGTCGCGGGGATGCCCGGCGACCCGATCCGACGGATCGCGGGCGGGGGCCGATCTGCCTCGGCCTGGTGGAACGGGACCGCGGACGACGGAACACGCGCCCCGGACGGCGCCTACCACGTGACCCTGCGCTTCTTCGACGCCGCCGGGAATGCCGCGACCAGGTCCTGGCCGGCGTCGATCGACACGACCCCGCCGGCGATGAGCGCCGCGGCCCGGCCGGCGGCCGTCTCTCCCGACGCGGACGGCGTCGCCGACACCGCCCGCCTCGCCTGGACCGCGAGCGAGAACGTGACCGGGACGCTGCGCGTCCTGCGCGGCACGACCATCATCCGCACGTGGACGATCGGCGGGACGGCCGGCGCCGTCACCTGGAATGGCCGCGACACCGCCGGGCGGACCGTTCCAGATGGGCGCTACAGCGTGGCCGTCACGGGCTCGGACGCCCTCGCCAACCGGGCCGCGACCGCGATCCCCCTCGTCGTCGACCGGACGGTCGGCCGGCTCCGGTGGGACCGGACGGCCTTCTTCCCGCAGGACGGCGACCGTCTCGTCCCGACGGCGACCATCTCGGTTCGCGTCGCCCGCCCGGCACGCCTCACGCTGCGCGTGCTCGATGCTTCCGGGGCCGTCGTCCGCACGGTCTGGAAGAACCGCGCCTTCGCGGCCGGTACCGCGGCGTGGCGCTGGGACGGCCGGACGGCCGACGGTGCGTGGTCGCCGCCCGGTCGGTACGTCGCCGAGCTGACCGCGGTGAGCTGGCTCGGGACGACCGTCCTGCGCCGGAGCGTGGTCGCGGACGCGTTCACGACCTCCCTCTCCTCGACGGCGCCGCCCGCCGGGAGCCGCCTGGACGTCACCTTCCGGAGCGTGGAACCCCTCGCCGCCGCCCCGCTGGCGTCGTTCCGCCAGGCCGGCGGGAGCGCGGTCCGGATGACCGTCGTGCGCCTCGCCGACGGCTCGTGGCGGGCGACCGTCACGGTCGCTGCCGGGGCGCCGGGACCGGCCGTGGTGACGCTCGTCGGCCGGGACACCGCCGGCGGCAGGAACAGCACCACGCTCGCGGTCACGGTCCCGTAGATCGGGCCCCGATACACTCGGCGGGATGAGCGCGACCGCCGCACCCTCCGATCCCGCCCCGCCCGCCGGATCCGGCGCCTGGGTGGTCCTGCCGACCTACAACGAGGCGGAGAACCTCCCCGACATCGCGGCGGCGGTCCTCGCGACATTGCCCGCCGCCGTGCTCCTCGTCGTGGACGACGGCTCGCCCGACGGCACCGGCGATCTGGCCGACGGGCTGGCGGCGGCCGACCCGCGGGTCCGCGTCCTCCACCGTGTCGCCAAGGCCGGCCTGGGGCGGGCCTATCTCGCCGGCTTCCGGGTCGCCCTCGACGGCGGCGCCGAGCGGATCATCCAGATGGACGCCGACTGGTCCCACGACCCGGCGGCGACGCCCGGCCTGCTGGCCCCGCTCGAGGCGGGAGATGCCGACCTCGTCATCGGCTCGCGCTACACGAAGGGCGGGCGGGTGACCGACTGGGGGATGGCCCGGCGCTTCGTGAGCCGCGGCGGGAGCCTCTTCGCCCGGGTTGTCCTGGGCCTGCCGGCCAACGACCTCACCGGCGGCTTCAAGGCCTGGCGCGCCGTGACGCTGGCGGAGGTCGACTTCGCGGGCATCCATGCCGGCGGCTACGTCTTCCAGGTGGAGATGACATACCGCGCCCAGCGCCTCGGCGCGCGCGTCCGCGAGGTGCCGATCACCTTCCGCGATCGCCGGGTGGGCCAGAGCAAGATGAGCCGCCGGATCATCGTCGAGGCGCTCGTCGTCGTCCTCCAGCTGCGCTGGGAGGAGCTGCGCGGCCGCGGCCCGCGGCGACCCGCATGAGGCTGGGCGACGCCGGGTGCTCCGCGGTCCTCGCGACCGGTGTCCGCGTCCTCGTCGACGTCCGGCCCCTCCAGGACCCCGCCCGGGCCCCGGCCACGGCAGCCTACCTGCGTGGCCTCCTCGGCGCGTACGCGGCCGAGCCGCTCGCGGGCGAGTCGTTCGTGCTCCTCCTGGACCTCGGGGCCGACGATCCCGGCGTCCTCTTCCCGGGCCTGCCCATCGTTGGTAAGCGTCGACTGCCCATCACCCGCCTCTTCCGTTCGGGTGCGCTCACGCTTGATCCCTTTCTGGTTCGCGGCGCCGCGTTGGGCGCGGGGCGCGGGGGCGCCCGCGAGCCCGGGAGCGCCGGCGTCGTGGCCCACGCGGCGGGTGGCGCCCTGCCGATCGGGCCCGGCCTCCCCGTCGTCGCGACCCTCCTGGACCTCGCCCCGTGGGAGCTCCCCGAGCAGTACCAGCGCTCGCCCGCGGCGCGCTTCGGCCAGCGCCTTCGGGCCCAGCTGCTCCGCGATGCCGACGCCGTGATCGTGGGGAGCGCCGCAGTCGCGCGGGCCGCGACGCGGCTCCTGCGGATCCGCCCCAGGCGCCTCCGGGTCGTCCCGCTCGCCGGAGGGGACGCCTTCGCCCCGCTCTCCATGGAGGGCACCGAGGTCGGCGACGCGCAACGGGCGGCGCTCGACGCGGAGCGCGAGCGGTACGGGGTCCCGGCGCGCTACCTGGTCTACACGGGCCGGCACGACGCTCGCCACGACCTCGGGACGCTGCTCGACGCGCTGGCGCGCCTCGCGGCCGCCGGGCGGCCGGCGCGCCTCGCGAAGGCCGTGCCCTGGCCCCCCCGCGTCCTCCTCGTCAGCACGACGCCCGACGATCGGGCGGCCGTGGCCCGGGCCGCCGCGAGCAGCGGCGTCGGCGAGCTCCTGCACTTCGCCCCGGCGCTTCCCGCGGCGCAGGTCGCCAGCCTGGTCGCCGGCGCCCGCG
>JAZDPM010000137.1:0-6530 GCA_043797725.1 Chloroflexota bacterium | reverse complement strand
GCTCTGGGCGGTGGGCGACGGCGACTACCTGCTCGTCGGGACGCCGGGCGACGGTCTCGTCGTCCTAGATGCCGCGACCGCGGCCGAGCTCTCGCGGACCACCCAGGACGGGCGCGCCGAGGTGGTCGACGCGGGACGTGTCGCCGCGCTCGTGGCCACGCCGGCCGAGATTCCCGATCCGGCCGCCGCCGCCGCCGAGCTCGCCCGCCTGGCGGGCGGCGACGAAGCGGCGTACCGCGACCTGCTGGCCGGCGACGCGCCTCGCGTCACCGTGACCACGGACCTCGGGGCCGACCGCGAGGCGATCGACGCCGCGATCGCCGACGGCCGCCTGGCGGGGCTCGACGTGCAGGACGTTCCGCGGGTCGCCGTGGCCGGCACGGCCGGCGTCACCTTCCTGGAGCCGGCCTCGGGGCGCGTGACGGGAACCGTGCCGCTCGACGCCCCCGCGACGGGCCTAGCCGAGGTGACGGGCCTGGAGGCGCCAGCCCTCTACGTCGCGAGCGGGAGCACGCTCGCGGTGGTGAAGATCCCGACGGGCGACACGGCGGCCTCGCTCCAGCAGACCGTCTGGATGCCGGGGGCGGTCGAGCGCGTGTCGTTCGACGACGCGAGCCAGCTCGTCCACGTCCTGGGCCGGACGACCGACGGCGCCTCGACCACCGTCTACGTCGTCGAGCCGCGCGGCAACTCCGTCTTCGCCGACGCCGTCCTCCCCTTCGCGCCGGCGGCCTGGGCCGTGGACACGGCGGCGGCCTACCCGAGCAGCGACCGCGAGCAGCTCCTCCTCTTCGCCGCGGACGGGGCCGGCGCGGCGGTGGACCTGGGCCAGAACGCCTTCTCCTGGCGCCTCCCCGGCGTCCTCGCCGGGGTCCTGATGGCGGGCCTGCTCTACCTCCTGGCCCGCCTCCTCTTCCGGCGCCGTGCGGTCGCCGTGCTGGCCGGCCTCTTCGTCCTCGCGGACGGGATGCTCTTCGCGCAGTCCCGGATCGCGATGAACGACGCGTACGTGGCGCTCTTCATCGTCGCCGCCCTGACGGTCTTCGCGGCGATCTGGACCGGCGCCTGGCGCTGGCGCGGCGCCTTCTGGGTGGGCCTGCCCGTCGTCGGGCTCCTCCTGGGTCTGGCCCTCGCCTCGAAATGGGTCGCTCTCTACGCCCTCGGCGGGATCGGGCTCCTGATCCTGCTCCGCTCCGCCCTGGGCCGGGCCCTCATCGTGGTGGTCCTGGCGGCGATCGCGGCGACCCTCGGCTACATGGCCATCTCCACCGGCCCGGAGGCGACGACCGGGGGTAACCTGCTCTTCCTCCTGCTCATGGTCGCCCTGACCCTGGTCGCATCGGCGGCGGTGGTCCTCCATCCCGTGGCCTGGACCGTGGAGGAGATCCGGATCGCCGTCGGCGGGCCGGCTGCGGCGGGCGCCCTGCTCGGCCTGGCCTCCATCCCCCTGGGCCTGGGCCCGCTCGCGCAGGCCGCCGCGGTGGGGATGATGGCGCTGGGCGGGGCGGCCGCGGGGGCGTTCTGGCTTGCCGGACGCCTGGGCCTCGGGCCGCTCGCCCCGCCGCCGGCGCCCGACGATCCGGCCGCCCTGCTGGAGCCGGCTGAGCCGGCGCCGCCCGGGTGGCTGCGGCCGGGCTGGCTGGCGGGCCTGCCGATCGCCTGGGCCGCGCTCTGCCTCCTCGCGATCCCCGCCGCCGTCTACGTCGTCTCGTACCTGCCGTGGGCCGCCCTGGGGAACCAGATCGTGAGCGGATGGCCGGCGGGCCATGACGGGCAGACGCTCATGGACCTGACCCGCGGCATGTACGACTACCACAACAACCTGCGGGCGACCCACGCCGCCGCGTCGCCCTGGTGGGCCTGGCCGGCCAACCTGAAGCCGGTCTGGTTCTACCAGGAGGGCTTCGCCGGCGGCACCGTCGCGGCCATCTACGACACCGGCAACCTGGCGACCTGGTGGCTCTCGATTCCCGCTCTCGTCTTCGCCGCGTGGCAGGCGTTCCGCCGGCGCAGCCTGGCCCTCGCCCTGGTGGGGATCATGTTCGCGTCGCTCTGGCTGCCCTGGGCGCGGATCGACCGGGCGGCGTTCCAGTACCACTACTACACGGCGCTGCCCTTCGCGCTCCTCGCCCTGGCCTACCTCGCGGCCGAGGTCTGGCACGGTGCGCCGCGCCGGACGTGGCTGCTCGCCCGGGGCGCCGCCGCGGGCGCGGTGCTGGCGCCGGTGGCGCTCTGGCTCTTCCGCGGTCCGCTGTGCGCCCTCATCGACGTGGAGCGGGCCAACCCGGGGTCCCAGGCGTGCACCCAGGCGGCGGCGCTGCCGATCGGCCTCACCATCCAGGCCGTCGGCCTCATCGCCGTCATCGCCGTCGCCGGCGTTGCCCTCGTCTGGCAGCTCCTGGACGTGGACCGGGCGATGCGCCGCGGGGCGGGACCGGGCCGGACACGTCCGGCCATCGCCAGGATCTGGATGACCCTCGCGGGCGGGGTCGCGGCCCTCGTCATCGCCGTCGCCGTCCTGCCTGCGACGCCGCTGATCCAGACCGGCAGCATCCCCGGTGAGCTCCTCTCCCTGCTCCTCCTCGGGATCCTCGGCCCCCTCGCCTGGGTCGTCCTGCGCGCGGCCTCGCCGCGTCGCTTCGTGATCGGCCTCGTCCTGGCGACGGGCTTCGTCTTCGTGCTCTTCTATCCGAACGTGGCCGGTCTCCCCCTGCCCGACGCCGTTCACAACTGGTACCAGGGCCTGCTGCCGACCTGGCTCTACCCCTTCCAGTTCCCGGTCAACATCGACCCGGCGGTGAGCGTCTCTCTCCTGGGGCCGTGGCCGGTGCTCCTCTTCGTCGCCGTGATGCTGGCGGCGGGCTTCGTGGCCTACTCCGCCTGGGTCTGGCGGCTGGCGCTCGCAGAGCGAACGGCGGAGGACGAGGGCGAGCCGGACGCGGCCGAAGCCTGAACCTCAGCCGGGCAGCCGCGGGTCCGGCGGGACCTCGGCGCGGAAGTCGCGGGGCAACGCTCCCTGGGCCGCGAGGCGGCGGATGACGAACCCGTAGTAGGCCTCCACGCGGGCCGCGATCCGGTCCCAGCCGAACTCCTGGACGCGGGCCAGGCCGCTCTCCGCCATGCGTGCCCGGAGCTCCGCGTCGCCGACGAGGCGGAGGATCGCCTCACCCAGCTGCCGGTGGTCGCCCGGCGGCACGAGGAGCGCCTGCTCGCCGCGCTTCACGACGCCCTTGTAGCCGTGGATGTCGCTGCAGACGATGGCCGTCCCGGCTGCCATCGCCTCGAGCAGGACGATCCCGAAGCTCTCGCGCCCGGTCGCGGGCGAGACGTAGACGTCCGCCGTCTTGAAGAGCTGGACCTTCTCCTGGTCCGAGACGCGCCCGAGGAACTCCACGCCGGCGAGGCGGCGGGTCATGACGTAGCGGCGCGCCTCCCGCTCGAGCGGCCCGGAGCCGACGACGAGGAGGCGGCAGTCGCAGCCCGCCCGGCGGACCATCCGGAAGGCCTTGAGGAGGTGCAGGAGGCCCTTGCGCGGCTCCAGGCGACCGACGAACAGGATGTTCGGGTGGCCGTCCTGCCAGCGGGCCAGCGGGACGGCATGGGCGAAGCGGCGCAGGTCCACGCCGTTCGGGATCACCTTGTAGTCGCCCGGCAGGTAGCGATCGGCGAAGTGGCGGGCGGCGGCGCTCACGGCGATGCGCCCATGCAGCCGGCCGGCCGCCACCGGGCCGAGCATCCGGCCACCCAGCTGGTAGCCCGGGGCGTAGCCGGCGAAGGCATGGAACGTGGCGATGTTGACGCTCCGGGATTCGCGCAGCGTCATAAGGGCCAGGAAGGGGACGAAGGGCTCGTGGAAGTGGAGCAGGTCGAACTGCTCCCGGGCCAGCACGTCCCGGATCTGCGACCGGTAACGGGGCGAGACCGTGAGAGTGCCGACCGAGCCGTTGGCCGGCACGGAGAAGCCCTTTCCGATCCGGATGACATCGCCCTCCGAGCCGCGCTGCAGGCCGTGGCTGGCGGTCAGGATCCGGACGTCGTGACCGCGGGCGCGCAGGCTCTCGTAGAGATGCCCGACGTGGTCGTTCACGCCGCCGGGGAGCGGGTAGACGTAGGGTGTCACCAGCCCGATCTTCACAGCCTCCCCTCCTCTCCCTCCGGAGCGATCGCCGACGGGTCCAGCGCGGGCGGCCGCCGGGCGCCGCCCGGATAGCCGTGGTCGCGGCCCGACCCGTCGCGGCGGGCGCGGCCCATTATCTCCGCCCGCGCGTCGCGGCCGTACTTGCGGAGCTGCTTCCCGAACGTCGGCAGCTGCGACGCGGTCGCGTGAAAGCTGCCGTGCCAGCCGGAAGCGCCCGCGAGGATCGCGGCCCGGAGGTCGTCGCCGGTCCGGCCCTCGAACGTGGTCCAGCCCGACCCCACGCTCGCGGCGTCGTGGGCGTCGCTGTTCCCCACCACGGACAGGCCGTGCTCGGCCGCGAAGGCGACGACGCGGCGGTGCACCGGGCGCCCGAACGTGGTGGGGTTGAATGCCTCCAGGGCGTCGGGCCGGACCCGCGGATCGTTCGCGTCCAGAAGGGCCCGCAGGGTCCACGCCTGGGCGCACAGCGGGTAGGGGAAGAGCGGGTGGGCCGGGATCGCGAGGCCGCCCTGCTCGTGGATCAGGCCGATCGATTCCCGCAGCGAACGGAGCGGGGGGATCGCCTCCTCGATGAAGAGGGCGAGCAGGTGGCCGCCGCGGGTGGTCACCTCCTCGCCGACGATGACCTCGAGGGGGAGGTCGCGCGCCCGGGCGATCGCGCGGGCGGCGTGCGCCGCGTCGACCCGCTCGTGGTCCGCTATGGCGATCACGTCCAGCTGCGTCTTCTCCATGGCGAAGGCAAGGATCTCCTCCACGCCGCAGGTGCCGTCCGAGGCAAGGGTGTGGATGTGGAGGTCGGCGCGGCCGTGCGGCCCGGCAGGATCTGGGCCGCGGGTCGAGCGGAGGACCGCGGAGCTCATCGCCCGGGCTCCGCGGGATCCGGCGTCCCGGCGGGCACGCTCGCACCGCCCCCGGGGCGCGGCCCCACGGCGTCCCAGATCGGGAAGAAGACGGTCCACAACTGCTCGGGCGCGTCGGCGACCAGGTCCTCGAAGGTGGCAGCGGTTGCGGCGAGGAGCGCCTCCACGCGAGCCCGGCGGGGCAGGTCGGCGGGCGGATGCGGCAGCGTGACGAGCCTGCCCCGGAACCGGCCGCGCTTCGAGCGCCGCACAGCCGCCACGTGCAACGGCACCCCGGCGTCGAGGGCCAGGTAGGCCGGACCGATCGGCAGCGACGCCGGGAGGCCGAAGAGCGGGACTGTCATCCCGCCGCCGGCGATGTCGCGATCGGCGATGAGTCCGACGGCCTCGCCCCGGGCCAGCGCCGCGCGGAGCTCTCGCCGGGCCTCGCCGAGGCCCACGATCCGGACCCCGGCGCTCTCCCGGGCGCGCCGGAGCACCCGCTGGAGCTCGGGGTCGCCGAGCGTCTCCATGGGCGCCGTCACGGGAACCCGGGAGCGGCTGCCGATGATTGAGCCGGCCGCCGCCATCGAGCCGAAGTGGAGCGTTGCGAAGACGGCCGGCCCGCCGGCGGCGAAGGCGGCGTCCACGGCCTCGGGGTCGTCCAGGGCGAGGCGGCGGTCGACGTCGCGGGTGATCGCCGCCCCGCGGAACGTCTCGGCATAGGTCCGCACCGCATGGCGGAACGCGGCGCGGACCAGGCGCTCCAGGGCAGCCGGGTCGCTCGCCGCCGCGCGTGCCCGGGCGCTGCCGCGCCCCTCGGTCGCGAGCCGCTCCACGATGTGGGCGAGATTGCCCCGGGCGACCGCGCCGCGGCCGGGAGCGGCGCGGTACCAGAGCTCGCCGACGGCGTCGCAGAGCCCGTTGACGAGGGCGGTCGGAAGATGGTCGAGCGCCGCGCCGAGGCCTCCAACCAGGGCCGCCCGGGCGCGCTGGCCGGCGGTGCCGCGTCGCTCGTCCCGCGGGTCGACGGGCGCCGCCTTCACCCGGCGGCCCCCTGGGCAGTGGCGGAGCGGTCGCCGTGCGCCGGAGCGGCGCGGTCGGTCCGGGCGCGGTCGGTCCGGGCGCGGTCGGTCCGGGCGCGGTCGGCCAGGAGCGCCTCTTCCGCCGGGTCGTCCGGCCACATGGGCTTGAAGACGCACCATTGCTCGGGGGCTTCGCGGACCGCCGGCTCGAGCGCGTCGGCGATCGCCTGCGTCGCCCGGGCGATCTCGGCGGGCTCCATGGAGGCAACGTGGATGGGCACCCCGACCTCGCCGAGGAAGGTCCCGTCGGGGCGGCGGATGGTCCAGAAGGGGAGGATGGTCGCCCCGGTCCGCGCGGCCAGGACGGCCGGTCCGGGGGGCAGCGTGGTCCACGAGCCCAGGAAGCACACCGGCTCTCCCTCCGGGCGGTAGCCCCAGTCGACGAGGAGCCCGAGGATCTCGCGCTTGCGCAGGACCCGGTAGACATCGCGGAGGTTGCGCCAGCGGATGACCTCCACGCCCCAGGCT
>JAZDPM010000110.1:0-8104 GCA_043797725.1 Chloroflexota bacterium | reverse complement strand
GGCAGCCCCCTGCTCGTCTTCGCCATCGTCCTGCTGCTCGGGATCGGCGCCGTCAACCTGGGGATCATGCTCTCCACCTTCGCCCGGACCGAGCTCCAGGTGATCCAGTTCATCCCCATCGTGATCATCCCCCAGGGCCTGTTGGGCGGCCTCATCTGGCCCGTCGAGTCCCTGCCCGACGTGCTCCAGCCGGTCGCCTGGGTCATGCCTCTCACCTACGGGATCGAGGGGCTGCGCGGCGTCCTGGTCCGGGGCGCCGGGCTGGGCGACCCGACGCTGCAGCTCGACCTGGCCGTGCTCGCGGGCGTCGCCCTGCTCTTCGCGCTGCTCGCCACCCGGACGATCCGGCGCGAGGTCGCCTGACCGAGGTACCGGGGCCGCGGAGCGTCCGGGGCCGGCGGGGGCGGACGACAGGGTCGACGAGGGAGGCGCAGGGGTGCCAGCCACGGGACGAGCCCGGCGGCTCGGCCGGGCTCGTCATCGAGCACGCCTGGCCGGCGCGAGCCGAGGCTCGCGGCCGACCGTTGCTCAGCTCTCGGCGCTCTCCGCGGCCTCCTCCTCCTCCGGAGCCGTCTCGATCGCGACAGGCGCGGCGACCTCGACCTCCTGGACGCGCGGCGGAGAGACCTTGAAGACGATCTCGTCGGGATCGGTCAGCAGGGTGACGTCGGCGGGGATCGGGAGGTCGCGAGCGTGGATCGCCGCGTCGAAGTCGACGAGGACCGCAAGGTCGACCTCGATCACCTGCGGCAGGTGATCAGGCCGCGCCCGGACCTTCACGCTGCCGCTGGCGTTGAGCAGCGTCCCGCCCTGCTTCGAAACCGCCTCGGACTCGCCGGTGCCGTGGACCGGGACATCGACCGTCAGCTCCTCGGTCATGCGGACCGCGAAGAGGTCGACGTGGATAGGCCGTCGGTTGACCTTGTGGATCTGGACCCCGTGAACCAGGACCGGCTTCGCCTTCGCGCCGTCGATCGACAGGTCGATGAGGGCGTTGGCGCCGACATGGCGGCGGAGAATGTCGAATTCGTGGGCGTTGAGTGAGACGGCAGCCGACTCGAGCCCGTGGCCGTACACGACGGCGGGAAGGCGCCCGTCGCGGCGAAGGCCTGCCGTGGCCTTGCCGAGGACGGTGCGGCGCTCGGCGGCGAGCGCGGGGCGGGTGGAGCTCATGCGTGGTCCTCTGGTGCTGACTGCTCTGCGTCGGAGGTGACGCCGGGACGGCGCGCTCCGGGGCGACCGCACGGCCGTCCTGGCAGCCGGGCGCCCGATCAACCGCAGGGTAGCACGGCTCCGCCGCGCGCCGGGTGTACGATCCCGCCGCCATGGCCGCCACGATCCTGATCATCGAGGACGAGCACGCCGTCGCCCGCGGAATCGAGTACGCCCTCGCCCAGGAGGGGTACGCGGTGACCGTGGCGCGCTCGGGCGAGGAGGGGCTGGAGTTCGCCGTCCACCAGGCGCCCGACCTCGTCGTGCTCGACGTCCGGCTGCCGGGCATGGACGGCTTCGAGGCCCTTCGACGTCTCCGCGCCTCGGGGGCGAAGATGCCCGTCCTGGTCCTGACGGCCCGGGACGACGAGGTCGACAAGGTGATTGGCCTGGAGCTGGGTGCCGACGACTACCTGACGAAGCCGTTCGGCCTGCGCGAGCTGATGAGCCGGATCCGGGCCCTCCTGCGGCGGGCCTACGGAGACCTGGCGGACGCGGCGGGCGGGCGGGTCATCCGCCATCGTGACCTCGTGATCGACCTGGAGCGCCGCCGGGTCCAGCGGGGCGGCAGACGCCTTGGCCTCACCCCGACGGAGTTCGAGATCCTCCGCCACCTGGCCAGCCGGCCGGGTCGCGTCTACACTCGCGGCGAGCTCCTGGAGCTGCTTCGCGATTACGAGGCCCTGGACCAGGACGAGAAGACGATCAACGTGCACGTCAGCCACCTGCGCGAGAAGATCGAGGATGACCCGTCGCAGCCGGTCTTCGTCCTGACCGTCCGAGGAGCCGGCTACGCGTTCGCCGACCGCTGACCCGGACACGTCGCAGGCCTCGGGATCCGGCGCCCGCGCGTCGACGATGGCCGCCGCCCCGGCAACAGGCCGGACGTTCCAGGCCCGGCTGACGCTTGCCTTCGTGGCGGTCGTCGCCCTCTCGCTGCTCGCGGTCTCGACGATCGTCGTGAACCGGCTCGACTCCTACTTCCGGGAACAGGAGCAGGACGCCCTTGACGCGCGAGGATCCGTCGTGGCCCGGATCGTGGCCCTCTTCGCGGGGACGGCGGCCGGCAACGCCCCGATCGTGGGGGCCGGCAACACCCTCAACCCCGACGTCGCGAACGCCCTCGGCAGCGACGTCTTCCTGGCCTTCCTGGCCGACCAGGTGGCGCTGGCCGACGTCCAGATCCGGATCGGCGGAGCCGCGGCCACCAGCGGCGGCGAGATCATCGTGACCGCCGCGGTCGGGGGAACCTATGGCCGCACCCTGGGGGCCAGACCCGAGCCGGGTCAGGGCCGCGAGCCCCTCTCCGCGACCCACCGGTTCGGGCCTCTCCAGGGAGGGGCGCTCGGCGAGCCCTGGGGGATCGAGGCCGTCCTGGCCAACCCATACACCACGCGCGCGTCCACGCTCGGCACGATCACGGGCCTCATCGCCATCGCCGCGATCGGGGCCCTCCTGGCCACGCTGCTCATCTCCACCTACCTGGCGGCGCGGTTCACGCGCCCCCTTCGTCGGCTGGGGGAGGCGACCAGGCGCCTGGGGGCCGGCGACCTGTCGGGGCGGGTGCCGGCCGCGGAGCTGGAGTCGTCCTACGCCGAGGTGGCGGACCTTGCCCGCCAGTTCAACGCGATGGCCGAGCGGCTCGAGGAATCCGTGAACCTGCTCCGGCGTGACCGCGACCGGAGCCGCGATTTCCTGGCCGACGTCTCCCACGAGCTGCGGACGCCGCTCGCGGCCCTGGGCATGAACACGGAGCTCCTGCAAGGGCAGGCAGGGAGCGACCCGGCAACCCGGGCCGAGTTCCTTGCCACGAGCCGCCAACAGCTGGATCGTCTCGACTGGCTGGCCCACAACCTGCTGGAGCTCTCGAAGCTCGAGTCGGGCCTGCTGCGGCTGGACCTGCGGCCCGACGACCTCCGGTCCACGGCGGAATCGGCGTTCGAGCAGGCGGAGCCGGCCGCGCGACGCCGCGGGGTCGCAATGGAGCTGCGTCTCCCGCCAGACCCGGTCCGCATCCAGCACGACCCGCAGCGGATCGGCCAGGTCGCCGCCAACCTCCTCGGGAACGCCATCAAGTTCACGCCGGCGGGCGGGTCCGTCGTGCTGACCCTGGAGCCCCACCGCGACGGCGCCCGGCTGGAGGTGCGGGACACCGGGGTGGGAATCGACGCCAGCGAGATTCCCCACATCTTCGAGCGCTTCTATCGCGGCTCGCGGGCGAACGAGGCGCGCGGGTCGGGAAGCGGCCTGGGGCTGGCGATCGTGAGGTCGATCGTCGACATGCACGGCGGCCGCATCACGCTGGAGAGTCGCCTCGGCGCCGGCACGGCCTTCACGGTGATCCTTCCGCGCAATCCGAAGCAGGGAGAGGAGACCTCGGCGCCGGTGCTGGTCCGCCATCCCCGGCGAGCCCCTGCCGCCCCGCGACATCCCGATGTGACGAATTCTTCATCGCCGCCGCGCCCGAGCCGCAATCCCGATCAGCGACCCTAGCAGTCAACACGGAAGCGCCGTTCCCCTCGCGGCGCCGGAGACCCAGTCATGGAGCACCATCGCCAATGAGCGATCCCTTCGAGTCGGCCGTCCCGCCCCCTGCGCCCGACGGGCCGACTCAGCCGTTCTCCTACTCGCCAACGGTCGAGCGGCGCCCGGCCTGGACCGACATCGCCGTGGAGAGCGATGCGGAGGACGTGGCGCCGCCGACGCCCCGAACCTGGTACGAGGCGGAGCCGACCCTCGGCCGGAGCGCCGAGCCCCCGGCCCGGACGCCCGCGCCACGCAGCGGCGGCGCCATCGGCGTCGTCATCGCGGCCTCCCTCGCGGCGGCCGTGATCGGCTCGGCCGGGACCTACGGCATCCTCGCCACGACCGGCGCCCTCGATCGCCCCGTTGCGACGGCCGCGCCGATCGGCCAGGGCCAGCAGACCACCCAGCCGTTGCCCGTCTCGATCGACGAGAGCTCGGCGATCATCCGGGCTGCGGAGAAGGTCTCGCCGGCGATCGTGACAATCAAGGTCAGCGGCGCGGCCACCGACCCCAACGACCCGTTCTTCAGCATTCCCCAGTCGGGCGTCGGCTCCGGCGTCATCTTCGACGCAAACGGCTGGATCGTCACCAACAAGCACGTCGCCGAGGGCGCCGAGAAGCTCACGGTGACGCTCGACGACGGCCGCGTCTTCGACGGCACCGTCTACGGGATCGACACGCTCACCGACCTCGCCATCGTGAAGATCGAGGCGACGGACCTGCCCGCGGCGCCGATCGGCGACTCCTCGACGGCCAGGGTCGGCCAGCTCGCCATCGCCATCGGCAGCCCCCTGGGGACCTACACGAACTCGGTCACGTCGGGGATCGTCTCCGCGTTCGGCCGGATGATCCAGGTCCAGGACGGCACCGTGATCCGCAACCTCATCCAGACCGACGCCGCGATCAACCCCGGCAACTCCGGGGGCGCCCTCCTCGACTCGGGCGGCAACGTCATCGGGATAAACACCGCGGTCGCCCAGACTGCCGAGGGGATCGGCTTCGCGATCCCGATCAACATCGCCCGCCCGATCATGCAGCAGGCACTCGCCGGGCAGGCGCTGGCGCGGCCCTGGATCGGTGTCTTCTACGTCTCGATCACCCCGGCGATCGCCGAGACCAACACCCTGCCGGTCGAGAGGGGCGCCTGGCTGACAGCGCAGGACACCGACGGCCAGAGGAAGGATCCGATCGTGGCGAACAGCCCGGCCGCGGCGGCCGGCCTCCGCGACGGGGACGTCATCACGGCCGTGAACGGGGCCGCGATCGACGCGGACAGCCCCCTCGACGACATCCTGACCCAGTACGCGCCCGGCCGGACGGTCGCCCTCGACGTCCTCCGGGACGGGCAGAAGCTGACCCTCACGCTCACCCTCGGGACGCGCCCCGCCAGGCTCCAGTAGTCAGCGCGACCGGCGGATCTCCGCGCCGGCCCAGGCCAGCTCGCCCGAGAGCGGCGCCTCCGGCTTGCGCACCCGGACCGTGACCGCGCCGGCGAGCGGACTGCCCGCCAGCACGGCGGCGGCGATCCGCTCGGCGAGCGTCTCGATGAGGGCCACGGGGGGGCCCTCCACGACCGCGCGCGCCGCCGCGAAGACAGCCCCGTAGTCGACGCTGCGGGCCAGGTCGTCGGTCGTCCCGGCCGGCGCGAGATCCAGCTCGACGACCACGTCGACCTCGAAGGGCTGGGGTCGCTCGGCCTCGAACGGGAGGACGCCGTGGCGGCCGGCGAAGCGCATCGCCCGCAGCTCGATCCGGTCGGTCACCGGTCGCCCTCCCAGCCGGGGGGGCGCCAGCCGCGGACCACCGCGTCGGCCATCCGGGCAGCCCGCACGTTTGGCAGGACGTCGTGGACGCGCACCAGGTCGACGCCGGCCGCGACGCCCAGGACGGTGGTGGCCACGGTCGCCTCCCCCCGCTCCTCGGCCGGCAGGTCCAGCACCATGCCGAGGGTCGACTTGCGCGACGTGCCGAGGAGGACCGGGCGACCCAGCGCGCGGAGGGTCGCGAGCTCGCGGAGGAGCGCCAGGTTGTGCGCGGGAGACTTTCCGAACCCGAACCCCGGATCCACGATCAGGCGTTCCCAGGGGACGCCCGCCCGGACGGCGCGCTCGAGGGCCCGCTGGAGGTCGGCCACGATCTCGGCCATGAGCGCCGTGTAGCGGGCCTCTGCGCGGTTGTGCATCACCACGAGGGAAACCCCGTGCGCGGCCGCCACGCGGGCGAGTCCGTCGTCCTCGGCGACGCCCCAGACGTCGTTGACGAGGTGGGCGCCGGCCTCCACCGCGGCGTCCGCCACGGAGGGCTTCGTCGTGTCGATCGAGATCGGCACGCCGGGCAGCGCCTCGCGCAGCGCCCGGATCACCGGGACGACACGGTCGGCTTCCGCGGCGGCATCCACGAGGGCGTGGCCGGGCCGCGACGACTCCCCGCCGACGTCCAGCAGGTCGGCCCCCTCGTCGACCATCCGGCGGGCGAGGGCGAGCGCCGCGGCCACCGGCTCGCCCCCGGCCGCGAGGAGGCCGTCCCCGGAGAACGAGTCCGGGGTCAGGTTGAGGATCCCGACCACGAACGTGCGGGTTCCCCAGGCGAAGGTCCGGGGGCCGATGGCAAGCGGCGCGGGCACCCCGGGCAGGCCCGTGCCGGCATCGGGCGGCACGGCGAACCAGGGCGTTGCCGCCCCACCGCCGCGGCGCGGATCCGGCGCGACGACGCCGCGCTCGGCGGGGAGGGGGCGGTCCGGCAGGGGGAGGGCTTCGCTCATCGGCGCGATCCTACGCCGGGTCGCGGAGATCCGGGTCGTCGACCACGAGCGCGCGCGCGGCCCCGACCAGGTAGAGCGATCCGGCGACCACCACCGGTCCCTCGGCGGCGACGGCCCGGGCGACGGCCGCGGCAGGCTCCGGGATCACCGAGACCGGACCCGACCGCGCGCCTGCCACCGTCGCCCAGCGCGCGGCGAGGGCGTCCGCCGGCAGCGCCCGCGGCCCCTCGACCTGCGTGGCCACCACCCGGGCCCCGGCGAGCGAGGGAGCGGCCGACAGCGCGCCGAGGACGCCCTCGACGTCCTTGTCGCCCATGATCGCGAGGACCAGGGTCACGGGGGCGGGGCGCGCCTCGCCCCCACCGCGCAGGAGCGGGCGCAGCTCGTCGAGGGCCGCGGCCAGGGCCGCCGCGCCCGCCGGGTTGTGGGCGCCGTCGAGCAGCACCTCCGCATCGGCGCCGGCCGGCCCCGCCCCGGGGAGCGCCACCAGCTCCAGGCGTCCCGGCCAGCGCGCCGCCGCGTAGCCCGCCCGCCGCGCCGCCGGCGGCACCACGGCGATCCCGGCGCG
This sequence comes from Chloroflexota bacterium, assembly GCA_043797725.1. Classification (GTDB taxonomy): domain Bacteria; phylum Chloroflexota; class Limnocylindria; order Limnocylindrales; family CSP1-4; genus CTSoil-043. The sequence goes on along the minus strand of JAZDPM010000110.1, from coordinate 1,037 downwards.
GCCGAGGGCATCGAGGACGGCGTCCGCGACCGCGACGTTCGCCGCCTGGTGGCGCCCCAGGAGCCCGATCCTCGTTCCGGCCAGGCCCGGCAGGTCGACGACCAGGCCTTCGAGATCCATCGCCCGGACGCGGGCCGGGACCACCTCGACGAGGGACGCGCCGATCCGACGGGCCCGGCGCCGGACGATCGCGAGCGCCTCGCCGGAGGCGCCGGTCACGGCGCGGTCGCCGCCGAGGATGATGGCGGCCTTCTCGCGCGCGATCGCCGCCACCGTCGGGCCCAGCCACTCGGTGTGGTCGAGGTCCACGTTCGTGATCGCCGCGACCCCGCCGTCCCAGGCGTGCGTGGCGTCGAGCCTGCCTCCCAGCCCCACTTCGACGATCGCGAGGTCCACCGCCTCGCCCGCGAACCAGGTGAAGGCAAGGGCGGTCACCAGCTCGAACTCCGTCGGTGGGCCGTGGCGACGGGCGACACGGTCCGCCGCGGGCAGGACCTCGCGCACAAGATCGGCGAAGGCCTCCGGGCCGACGAGGCGCCCGCCGACCCTGAGACGCTCGCGGTACGTGACGAGGTGGGGTTTCGGCGTGTCGCCGGCCCGGTGGCCCGCGGCGGCCAGGCAGGACGAGACGAGCGCCACCACGCTGCCCTTCCCGTTCGTGCCGCCGACGAGCGCGCCACGGATCCCGAGCTGCGGGTTCCCCAGCTCGCGCAGCAGGGCACGAGTTCGACCCAGCCCCAGGCGGATCCCGAAGCGGCCGCGCCCCTGGAGGGCGGCCACGGCGTCCGCGTACGCCGTCGGGCGGGCAGGCGGGGATCCGCCCCGGAGCCCGGGCGTCCCCGGCGAGGTCACCGGGACAGCTCGTCCTCGTAGAAGACGCACTGGTTGAAGCGCGCCGAGACGCAGATGTCGCCGACGTAGCCCTGGTCCAGGTGAACCCCGCCCCGGACCTGGCAGCGCGACACGTTCGCCTCCTGGCGCACCAGCGCCTTGAGGAGGTGCGGCGCCTGGATGGGGATCGTCCCGCGGGCGCCGCT
>JAZDPM010000053.1:0-3627 GCA_043797725.1 Chloroflexota bacterium | reverse complement strand
CGTGACCCAGCCCGACCATTCCGCCGATCCCGGTCTCCTCCTGGCGTCGGCCGCCCGCGCCGTCGCCCGCGCCGCCGACCTCGACGCGACCCTCGACACGCTGCTGGCCATCGCCCTCGCCGACCGGGGTGCCGCGGCCGCGGTCGTGGCGGCTGCCGGCGTCGACGGGCTCGTGCGCGCCCTGCGGGTTGCGGGCGCGGCCACGCTTCCCGCCGACGAAGCCGTGGGTGCCCCCCTCGACGGCAGCCCAACGGCCGATCCGCTCGCCAGCGCCCTCCTCGAGCGACAGGTGGTCGCGGCGGCCACGATCGACGACACCCCGCCGGGCCCGTTTGCCGCCCGCAACCGGCTCGATCGGGTGCTGGCCCTGCCGCTCCTCGTGGGCGACGCCGGGATCGAGCGCGTCGTCGGCGTCGTGGCCCTCGGCTGGCCCGCGGGCGAACCCGGACGGCAGGGCACGCCAGGTGTGCTGGCCGCCATCGTGGATCTCGCCGCCGTCGCCGTGGATCGCGCCGCGACGACCGCCGGAGCCGCCGAGCACGACGACTGGCAGGAGCGGCTCGCCCACCTGGACCCCCTTACCGGGCTCGCTAACCGCCGGACGCTCGATCGCGTGCTGGAGCTCGAGATCGCCCGGGCCGGCCGCCAGCAGAGCGACGTCTCGGTGGCCGTCTTCGACGTCGACGGCTTCCGCGCCGTCAACGAGCGCGATGGGGCGTCGGCCGGCGATGCCGTCCTGCGGGCGGTCGCCGCCGTCCTGGCCGACCAGGTCCGCCTCGTCGACACCGTGGCCCGGATCGGGGGCGACGAGTTCGTCGTCGTCGCGCCGGGGACCGGAGGGATCGTCGTCGCCGACCGGATCCTCCACGCGATCGAGGCGCTGGGGCCCGTCGGGGGGAGCGCCGTCACGGTCTCGGCGGGCATCGCCCGGTTTCCCGCCGACGGCACCAGCGCCGGTGAGCTGCTGGCGTCCGCGCTGGCCGCGCTCGAGGGAGCCCGCGCCTCGGGCCGGGGCTCGATCGCAGAGGTTGGCGCCGACTGACGGTTCGCACCGACGAACGGTCGGCACCGGGCACCGCCTGGATCAGGCCAGCGGGGCCGCCCGGTCGAGGAAGGCCAGGAGCTCCGAGCGCGCGGCGGCGAGGACGTCAGGCTCGGGCGCGGACGCGTCGACGATCACCCAGCGGTCTGGCTCGGCGGCGGCCAGCGCCAGGTAGCCGGCCCGGACGCGCTCGTGGTAGGAGCGATCGAAGTGGGCCTCGAAGCGGGTCGTCTCGGCGTCGCTTTTGCGCGCCAGGCCGATCTCCACGGGGATGTCGAAGAGGAGCGTCAGGTCGGGCCGCAGGCCGCCGGTCGCGAAACGGCCTACGGGCAGGAGCTCCTCGGCGCCCAGGCGGCCGCCGAACCCCTGGTAGGCCAGCGTCGAGTCGAGGTAGCGATCGGAGATCACGACCACGCCGCGCTCCAGGGCCGGCCGGATCACGATCTCCACGAGTTGGGCCCGGGCGGCCATGAAGAGGAGCGCGTCGGCCCGCTGGGTAAGGAGGACCGACGACTCGTGGCGGTCCATGAGGATCGCCCGGATCCGCTCCCCCGCCGGCGTCCCGCCCGGCTCGCGGACGAGCAGCGCTGCGCGCCCGGTGGCCGCGACCGCGGCCCGAAGCCGCTCGGCCTGGACGGTCTTGCCGCTCCCGTCGGGGCCCTCGAGCGTTATGAAGGCCCCGCGGCGGGGCATCCGGTCGGACAACATGGCCCCAGAGTAGCGGCGCCTGGCCGGCGCCGCCGTGGCAACGGCGGCCGTCGCCCGCTGGTACCGTGCCCGGCATGCACGAAATCACCGACCGGGCGCTCGACACCGCCCGGGTTCGCGGGGCGTCGCATGCCGACGTCCGCGTCGTCCACCGCCGGGAAGAGGCCATCGACGTCAAGAGCGGCCGCCTCGCCGGCGTCCTCAGCCACGAGACGGAGGGCTTCGGCGTGCGCGTCCTCGTCGACGGCGCGTGGGGGTTCGCGTCGTCGCACCGGCTCACCGCCAGCGAGGCGGATCGCGTCGCGGCCCAGGCCGTCCGGATCGCCCGGGCCAGCGCCACGGCCCTCCGGCGGTCCGTCGTCCTGGACGACCGGCCCCCGGCCCGCGGGCGATTCGAGACGCCCGTCGCGGAGGACCCGTTCGCGATTCCCCTCGAACAGAAGATCGGCGACCTGCTCGCCGCGGACGAGGCGATGCGCCGGGTCGACGGGATCGCCTTCGCCAACACGACGTACGGTGCCCAGCGCGAGGAGAAGACGTTCGCCGCCAGCGACGGCAGCTTCACCGAGCAGGTCGTCACCCACGTGGGCGCCGCGATCGAGGCCAACGCCGTCGACGGCGATGAGCACCAGCGGCGCAGCTACCCCGACGCAGGGGGCGCCTGGCAGGGCGCCGGCTACGAGTACGTGCGCTCGCTGGACCTGGCGGGCACCGCCGAGCGGGTCGCCACCGAGGCCGTCCAGCTCCTCTCCGCGCCGCAGCTGCCGCCGGGCCGGCGGACGATCGTCCTCCACCCCTCGCAGCTCTACCTCCAGGTCCACGAGAGCTGCGGCCACCCGACCGAGCTCGACCGGGTCTTCGGCACCGAGGCCAGCTACGCCGGCACGAGCTTCCTGACGACGGACAAGCTCGAGGCGGGCTTCCGCTACGGCTCGGAGATCGTCGACATCGTCGCCGACGCGACGGCGCCCGGGGGGATGGGCACCTTCGGCTGGGACGACGAGGGCGTGGCGGCCCAGGCGGTGCCGCTCGTCCGGGCCGGCGTCTTCGTGGGGTACCTGTCGAGCCGCGAGACGGCGCCGCGGATCGGGCGGCGCTCGGGCGGCGCGATGCGGGCCGACGGCTGGAACCGGATCCCGCTCATCCGGATGACGAACGTGAACCTGCGCCCGAGGCCCGGGATGAGCCTGGACGACATCATCGCGGACACCGACGACGGCCTCTTCCTCGTGGCGAACCGGAGCTGGTCGATCGACGACCGGCGCCTCAACTTCCAGTTCGCCACGGAGCTCGCCTACGAGATCCGGGGCGGGAAGCTGGGGCAGCTCTACCGCAACGCGACCTACACCGGGATCACGCCGACGTTCTGGGACAGCTGCGACGCGATCGGCGACGAGTCGAGCTACGTGATGCTGGGGACGGCGAACTGCGGGAAGGGGGAGCCGGGGCAGATCGCGCACGTGGGCCACGGCTGCTCGGGGGCGCGGTTCCGCGACGTCCAGGTGGGGGTGATGTCGTGAGCGCGGTCGAACCCGGCGGGCACCTCGACCCGGCGGCGGCGCTCGCCCTCGCCGAGGCGGTGCTGCGCCTGGCGGAGGCGGAGGGCGCGACGGAGGCCGAGGTCCTCGTGGCCGGCGGCGACGAGGCCCTGACCCGCTTCGCCAACTCGGAGATCCACCAGAACGTCGCCGAATCCGACGTCCGGGTGAATCTGCGCCTCGTCCGCGGCAAGCGGATCGGCGTCGCGTCGTCCGGACGGACCGACCCCGAGGCGTTGCGGCGGTTGGCCGAGACGGCGGGCCGGATCGCGACGATCGCGGAGGAGACATTCGACTGGGCGGGGCTGCCGGCGGCCGGGCCCGCCGAACCGGTGGAGG
>JAZDPM010000297.1:0-7834 GCA_043797725.1 Chloroflexota bacterium | reverse complement strand
CCGCCGGCGGGGCCGCGTCGCGCACGCACGATCGTGACCTCGGCCGGGGATGCCGCAGCACGGACGGCGGCCGGCCGGGCGGCCCGGGCGTCGAGCCACGCGGCGAGCTCCCGCGCGTCGCCGGGCTCCTCACCTGGGGCCGCGCCCACGAGGACGCGACGGGATGGACGGTCCGTCACGATCGCCGCGCGCCGTGCGCCGACGACCCGCGCCACGAGGGCCAGGATCTCGGCGACCTGCGTCGCCGCGTCCCCGGCACCGGCGAGCACGTCGAGGACGCGGGCGAGAAGCGCCCGGTCTTCGTGAACCGAGAGGTCCTCCGAGCGCCGGAAGGCGCGCCGGCGTTCGGCGAACGGCGACGGCGCGGGAATGGCTGGCAGCGACGGGCGCCCGGGATGGTGCTCCATGCACGCTGGAGGGTGCGCGCCGGCACCGCCCCGGGCCATCCCCCGAGCGTCGCGCGGGGGCGGCCGGAAGTACCGCGGTCAGGGGCGCGAGGTGCTCCGCACCGGGCGGCCGAGCGTCCGGCGGACGACGTCGAGGACCTCCTCGACGTACCGGTCGGCCTCGCCGCGCTCGGCGGCCGTCCGCACGCAGCCCTGCACGTGATCCTCCAGGACCATGATCGAGACCGCGTCGATCGCGGCCCGCAGCGCGGCCGTCTGCTGGAGGATGTCCACGCAGTACTCCTCGCGCTCGATCATCCGTCCGATCCCGCGCACTTGGCCCTCGATTCGGCTCAGGCGGCGGAGCAGCTGGGCGCGATCGCGCGTGTAGCTGTGGCGGAACGTTGCGTCCTCGTCGCCGACGTCGGCCGCAGGCTCGACGGGACGCGCTCCGCGCTGGTCGCCCATCGTCATGGTGTTGGTTCTCCGGGGCGGGTCTCGCGCTCCGATGATACTCCCCGTGGGTATCCGGCGGCACGCCGGCAGGCGGCCGCCCGGCGTTGCCCCGACCCGGCGCCGGACAGGCTAGACTTGGCTGGATGGACCTCCCGGCGCACCATCCCGAGCGGCTCGCCCGTGGCGACGCGGGCGTGGGCCGCGCCCTCGCGGAGTGCGCAGCCAGGTGACGGACGCCCGTCCCCAGTCCGCCTTCGCCCACGCGAGCGAGGCCGAGCTGGCGCGGATCCTCGACTTCTACGGGGTGGCCTGGGAGTACGAGCCGCACGTGTTCCCGATCCTCTACGACCGGGATGGGGCGGTGCTCGAGAGCTTCAGCCCCGACTTCTTCCTGCCGGAGCTGGACCTGTACGTCGAGATCACGACGCTCAAGCAGCGGCTGGTGCGCAAGAAGAACCGCAAGCTGCGCCGCCTCCGCGACCTTCACCCCGGCCTCCGGATCAAGCTCCTCTACGCGCGGGACTTTCGGGCGCTGCTCCTGAAGTACGGCCGGATCAGCCTCGCCGACGCCCTCAGCGGCGCCCAGGGGCAGGCCACGCCGCCGCGTCGCGAGACCGTCGTCGCCGCGTTCCGATCGGGCCGTCCGGCCGCGCCTGCCGCTGCGCCGCGCATCGTCCACGGCGACGACCAGCCGGTCGCCCTTCCCGGCCGATCGCGCCGTTCCCGCCGGACGCGGGCCCAGGCTCGAGCCCGCGCGGCCGCGCGGTCCGCCACCGCACCGCTCACGGAGATGAACGCATGAACGGGACCCCGGACCTCGTCGCGGACGTCGCCGAGGTCCTTCTCTCCGAGGAGCAGATCCAGGCCAAGGTCTCCGAGCTCGGGGCCCGGATCTCGTCCGACTTCGCCGGGCGCGAGCTCACCCTCGTCAGCGTCCTGAAGGGCTCACTGCCGTTCATGGCCGACCTGATGCGGGCGATCACGATCCCCGTCCAGATCGACCTGATGGAGGTCTCGTCGTACGGGGGGACCGCCACCGAGTCGTCCGGCCTGGTCCGGATCCTCAAGGACCTCTCGTCCTCGATCGACGGCCGCGACGTGCTCATCGTCGAGGACATCATCGACACGGGCCTCACCCTCAACTACCTGGTCCGCTATCTCCGCGGCAAGAACCCGGCGTCGCTCCGCATCTGCACCCTGCTCGACAAGCCCGCCCGGCGCCTCGTCGAGATCGCCATCGACTACCGCGGCTTCGAGATCCCCGACCGGTTCGTGATCGGCTACGGGCTCGACTACGGCGAGCGCTACCGCAACCTCCGCTTCGTGGGCGTCCTGCGCCCCGAGGTCTACGCGGGCCCCGAATGACGCTTCATCGTCATCCGCTCGGCCGCGGACGCCTGGTCGCCGCGGCCAGCGCCCTCCTCGTTCTCGCCGGCTGCGTCCTTCCCTGGTTCCGGGCGGGCGGCAGCGACGGCATCCCTCCGATCGAGGGCAACGCCTTCGAGGGGCCGGGCATCCTCGTCTTCCTGGCCGCGCTCGCGATCCTGGCGCTCGCCGCGCTGCCATACGCGGCCGGCGACCGGCCGGTGGCGTACGACCGCTGGTGGGCGTATGCGGCCGTCGCGGCCGTCGCAATCGTGGCCCTTGTCCTGCGGGTCGCCGGGATCGCCGCCGAAGCCGGTGGTCTCGCCACGATGCTGCCCGACCGCGCCCCCGGGTTGTGGCTTGCCGCGGCCGGCGTGGTGGGCCTCCTCTTCGCGACCGCCGAGATCTACGGCCAGCACCGGGAGTAGCGCCCGGGGCCGGGTTCAGCCGCCCAGGTACGCCTTCTGGACCTCGGGGTTCTGGCGAAGGTTCGCGGCCGTGTCGTGCAGGACGATCAGGCCGGTCTGCAGGATGTAGCCGCGGTGGGCGATGCCGAGCGCCATCAGCGCGTTCTGCTCCACGAGGAGGACGGGCGTCCCCTGCGCGTGGATGTCGCGGATGACCTCGAAGATCTGCTCGACCAGGATCGGAGAGAGTCCCATCGACGGCTCGTCGAGGAGAAGGAGCTTCGGGTGGCTCATCAGGGCCCGCCCGATCGCGAGCATCTGCTGCTCGCCGCCGGAGAGCGTCCCGCCCGCCTGGCCGGCCCGCTCGCGGAGCCGGGGGAAGAGCGTGAAGACGCGCTCGAAGTCCGGCCCGAGATCGGCCTTGCCGTCCCGGGTGTAGGCGCCCATTTTGAGGTTCTCGAGGACGGTCAACCGGGCGAAGATCCGGCGCCCTTCCGGGACCTGGACGACACCGTTCGCCGTGATCTCGTGGGCAGGGAGGCGCACGATGTCCTGGCCGTTGAGCAGGACCTGGCCGCTGCGCGGCCGGACGAGTCCGCTGATCGTGTTGAGCGTCGTGCTCTTGCCCGCTCCATTGCCGCCGATCAGCGCGACGATCTCATCCTGCCCCACCTCGAGAGAGATCCCGCGCAGGGCGTGGATGCCGCCGTAGAACGCGTGGACGTCGCTGATGGACAGGACCGGTGTTTCCATCAGACTGCCGCCGCCGTGCCGTCACCGTCCTGGGCCGGCACTGCGGCCGCCTCGGTGGCCGCACCACGCCCCAGGTAGGCCTCGATCACGCGCGGATCCTGCTGGATCTCGTGAGGTGTCCCCTCGGCGATCTTCTCGCCGTAGTCCAGGACGGTGATCTTCTCGGAGATCCGCATCACGACACGCATCGTGTGCTCGATGAGCAGGATGGTGATCCCCAGCTCAGCGCGAAGCTTGCGGAAGAAGTCGGTCATCTGGAGGGACTCCGACGAGTTCATCCCGGCAGTCGGCTCATCGAGGAGGAGCAGGCGCGGCTTGTTGGCCAGGGCACGGGCGACCTCGAGCCGACGCTGATCCCCGTACGGGAGCTTCACGGCGAGGCTGTCGCCGCGGCCCTTGAGCCCCACGAACTCGAGCAGCCGCCGTGCTTCCTCGTGCGCTGCCTTCTCCTCCCGCTGCTGGGACGGCGTCCGCAGGATGGCACCCAGCCACGTGGCCCGCATGTGGTTGTGCTGTCCGACCAGGATGTTCTCGATGGCGGTCATGCCCGCGAACAGCCGGATGTTCTGGTAGGTCCGCGAGATGCCGTGGTGGGCGATCTGGTCGGGGCGCAGGCGGTGGATCAGGTGGCCGTCGAAGGTGACGGTGCCCTCGTCCACCTGGTAGAACCCGGACAGGCAGTTGAAGAACGTCGTCTTGCCGGCGCCATTGGGTCCGATGACGCTGGCGATGGACCCCTTCTCGAGCTCGAAGTCGAACTTGCTCACCGCGGTCAGCCCACCGAACCGCTTCGTCACGTGCTCCGCTTTCAGCAGGATCATCGCGCCCCCCCGGCCCCCTGCGGCGTGGTCAGGTCGGCGTCGTCCATCTCGCTCAGCTCGGCGGCGGTGTGCAGCTCGCGTCTGGCGATCTTCGATGGCAGGAGCCCCTCGGGTCGGTAGATCATGATGGCCATCAGGGCGATGCCGTAGAACAGGAGGCGGTAGTCGGAGAACTCCCGGAACAGCTCCGGCAAGCCGATCAGGACCAGGGCCCCCAGGACGCTGCCCGGGATGCTCCCCATTCCGCCGACGATCACGATGGCGACGACGTTGATCGACAGCATGAGCTGGATGCTGGAGGCGAAGATCGACCCGACCAGGCCGGCCGAGACCGCGCCGGCGAGGCCGGCGAAGCCGCCGCCCAGCATGTACGCCAGCAGCTTCGTCTGGACGAGGTTGACGCCCATCCCCTCGGCCACATCCTCGTCCTCGCGGACGGCCATCCACGAACGCCCCAGCCGGGACCCCTGGAGGCGCCAGGCCACGAAGGCCACGACCGCCGCGAACACCAGGGCGATGTAGTAGATCTGGACCGGCCCGGATAGCGGGTCGGTGGGCGGGACATCGATCGGCTTGGGGATGTTGATGATCCCGCGCGGCCCCCCCAGGACAGGCTTGAGGAGGTCGGATCCGGCCAGGATGCGGATGATCTCACCGAAGCCCAGGGTGGCGATCGCGAGGTAGTCGCCCCGGATGCGCAGGATCGGCAGGCCAAGGAAGGCCCCGAACAGCATGGCCAGGATGACCGCGAACGGGACGGCCTGCCAGAACGACAGCCCGGCGATGCCGTACTCGGCGGTCGAGGTCAGCAGGGCGACGGTGTACGCGCCGACCGCGAAGAACGCGACGAAGCCCAGGTCCAGCAGGCCGGCGAGGCCCAGGGTGATGTTCAAACCGAGACCCAGCAGGACGAACAGGGCGACGAGCGCGATGACCTGGGCGAAGAACGGACCCAGCGCGAGCGGGAAGAGCAGCACCCCGATGACGACCAGGATCGCCAGCGGCCCGACCACCAGGCGACGCTGGGTCGTGGGCAGCGCGCTCACGCGCTGCCTGGGCCGGGTCCTCCGGACGATGGCGACGAGCGCGACGCTCCCGACGAAGACCATGATCGCCCCGGGGACCGTCAGGCCGTCTGGTCCGAACAGGAAGCGGGCCAGGTCCACGAGAGGGGTCACCAGCATGGGTGTCCGAAGCAGCCCGGCGAACAGGCCGAAGAAGACCAGCATCCCCAGGCCCCACACGAGCGGCGAGCGCAGCGCCGGGGCGAACCCGATCAGGACGCCGACCAGGCCGCCGGTGATCGCCCCGACCACGATCGGGACCCAGGCCCCGGACGTCCCCAGGCCGAAGGTCATCAGCTCGTAGAGCACCGGGGAGGCATTGAGGAAGACGGCGCGCAGATCGACCGCGGCACCCACGAGCACGAGAGCGGCCAGGAAGGCCCCGGTGATCGCCCCGCCGGCCACGCCGGCCACGACTGCCCGGGGTCGCGAGGTCGCCACAAGGTCGCGCGCCGCGAAGTAGCCCACGGCGGCGAACGCGAGGAGCAGGGCCGCCTGCCCGAGCTCGACGACCCCGATGATCAGTGGTCGGGTGGCGAAGACCGGGACGATGCCGACCAGGCACAGGTAGATGGCGACGGCCCCGCCGAGGACGCCGGTCCGAAGGAGGGTCCGCAGGGGCCAGCCTCCCGCTGCCGCGGTCGTCGTCATGCCGGCCGCCTGGCTGGTCGTGCTCATGCTCGACCCCTCGCGCCGCGTTCACCCATGATGCCCGACGGCCGGAAGACGAGGACTAGCACGAGCATCGTGAAGGCCACCACGTCCTTCAGCTGGTTCGTCGACGGCACCCCGAAGCCGGTCAGGAAGAGGGTGGGTCCGACCGCCTCGATCAGGCCAAGGAACAGGCCGCCGAGCATCGCGCCCGGCACGCTGCCGATCCCGCCCAGGACGGCCGCGGTGAAGGCCTTGATGCCGGGCATGAAGCCCATGAAGAACGTCACCTGTGTGAATCGCAGGCCGTACAGCACGCCGGCCGCACCGGCCATGGCGGCGCCGATGACGAACGTCAGCACGATCGCCCGGTTGGCATCGATGCCCATGAGGGCTGCCGTTCCCCGGTCCTCGGAGACCGCCCGGATCGCCGTGCCCACCTTCGAGCGCATGACGAACAGGTACAGGCCGCCCATCATGCAGAACGCCGCGACGACCACGAGGACGTCCACCCAGCGCAGGTTGAGCAGCGGGATGGGCGCGGCCTGGTTCAGGAACGGTACGTTCGGGTAGGCGTACAGGCCCGACCCGAAGAAGCCGCGGAAGGTGTACTGCAGGAACAGTGACGCACCGATGGCGCTGATGAGCGGGACCAGCCTCGGAGCGCCACGGAGGGGCCGGTAGGCGACCCGTTCCACGCCCATCGCGAGCCCGACCGAGACGGCCATCGCCACCAGGATCATGATGATGATGGCGATCAGGCCGCTGATCACGTTGTCCGACAGGGCGCCGGCCTGGGCCAGGGTGACGGCGGCGAAGTAGCCCCCGAAGGCCCCGCCCATGAAGATCTCGCCGTGGGCGAAGTTGATCATGCGCAGGATGCCGTAGACCATCGTGTAGCCCAGGGCGATCATCGCGTAGATGCTGCCCAGGGTGAGCCCCCTGCCGATGAGCTCGAACCAGTCACCGAACGTGTACGTGCCGCTCAGCAGGGTCAGGGCGGACCCCAGCACGACTACCAGGATGACGGCGGCACGGAACGCCCACAGGAACAGGGCGATCGCGAGGTCGGTAAACCGGTCCAGCAGCCGGACGTTCACTGGCGGTCTCCGTCAGGTGGCGGATGCGCGGCGGGGGCGAGCGGGCGGTCCCCGCTCGTCCCCGCGGATAGATCGACTCTCTCGACGAGAGAGGGTGTCCCGAGCTAGCGCTGCGGCCAGATCGGAGCCGTCGGCAGCTTGACCTGGTCGATGTTCTCCTGGGTGATCTCGTAGACGCCGATGACCGGCGCGCCGCAGTCCCCGGTGGGGCTGCAGGACAGCGTGCCGGTGAGGCCCACGAAGTCCTTGGTCGCGAAGATGGCGTCCCGGAGGGCGCCCTTTCCGACGCTCAGCGAGCCGTCGGCGTTCTCCACGGCCACCTTGTCGAGCGCGGCGAACAGGATGTTCGCGGCGTCGTAGGCATGGGCGTGGAAGACGCTCAGCGGGTCGCCGCCGAACTCGGCCACCCGCTTCGCGAGGAAGTCGGCATAGCCGGCCCCGAAGGCCGAGAAGTCCGGGCTCGACAGGTAGTGGCCCAACGCAGTCTGGCCGGCAGCCTTGAGGAAGTCGGCGGAGAAGTGGCCGTCCGCGCCCATGGTCTTGACGTTCTCGAGGCCGGTGACGGTCCCGACCGCCGACCTCAGGAACCCGGCCTCGGCGATGAACACCGGGAAGTAGATGATCTCCGGCCCGGTGGCCGCGATCGTCTTGAGGACCGTGCTCATGTCGGTCTGGCCCTTGGAGACGGCCTCCTGCGACGTGATCGTGCCCCCGAGCTTGGTGAACTCGTCGGAGAAGACCTGCTGGAGGGCCTCGGCGTAGCCGCTGCCGTCGTGGATGGTGGCGGCCTTGGTCAGGTGCAGGTAGTTGTACGCGAACTCAGCCGCGGCC
>JAZDPM010000294.1:0-2302 GCA_043797725.1 Chloroflexota bacterium | reverse complement strand
GACGGGCGCCTCGCTGACGGTCCCCCTCGAGCAGCTGGTCGTCTCCCGGGCGGCCCGCCGCAGCCCGGAGTGCCGCCGGGTCCTGCGGATCCTCGCGGTCGCCGACGGACCGCTTCTTCCGACGCAGATGGCCGCGGTCGCTGCCGCCTACGACGCCGAGGTGGGGCGGGCCGCCCCGCAGTCGCCCCGCCCCGCCCCGCGTTCCGTCGTGAGCCGGCGCGGTCCCGCTGGTGGCCTCGAAGGGGACCTCGTGACCGGGGTCGAGGAGGCCATCCAGCACGGGTTCGTCGAGGCCGTCGGGGGCAAGGCCGGCGCGTCCGATGGCGCGACCCGCCTGGTCCGCGTCCGCCATGAGCTGCTGGCGGCGGCCCTCGACGCCGATCTCCTGCCCGGGTCACGGCGGCGGATGCACGCGGCGGTCGCATCCGCGCTCGCCGCGCACCCTGCCGAGGCCGGCCGCCACTGGCACCGCGCCCACGAGGCGGGTCGGGAGCTGCGGGCCGAGATGGAGGCTGCCGCCCAGGCGGAGCGCATCGGCGCCGCGGGGGACGCCCTCGTGCATCTCGAGCTCGCGATCGAGCTGTCCGGTGCGCCGGCCGCCGCCGGGGTCATCGGCCAGGCCGACGAGCTGGAGCTGCTCGGCCGGGCCGCCGAGGCCTCGGACGGGGCGGGCGACGCGGGCCGGGCCGTGGCCTTCATGGAGTCGGCGCTCGCGCGTCACGCGGACCCGCACGACCGGACCGCCCACGGTGCCCTCGTGGAGCGCCTCGCAGCCTACCGGTGGTCCGGCGGCGACCGGGACGGTGCGCTGGCCGGGTATGGGCGCGCGCTCGAGCTCCTGCCTCGAACGCCGAGCGTGGACCGCGTCCGGGTCCTTGCGACGATCGCCCAGGTCCGGATGCTGGAGGGGTCGTACTCGGAGGGCGAGCGCTTCGCGGACGAGGCGGTCACGGAGGCCGACGCCGTGGGTGCCGAGGCGCGTGCCTGGCGCGGTCACGCGCTCTGCACGCAAGGGGTCATCGACGGGTGGCTCGGGCGACCCGAGCGCGGCGTCGCCCGCCTCGAGGAGGCACTCGAGATCGCCGTCGACCTGGCGCGCCTGGGCGACGCGTTCCGGGCCCGCGCGAACCTCACGAATGCGCTCGACCTGCGCGGCCTGCGCGAGGAGGCGGTCGATGTCGCGTTGCGCGGCATCGAGGCGGCCGAGGCCGCCGGCCTGGAGGTGGTCCACGGGAACGTCCTGCGCGGCAACGCGGCCGACGCTCTCATCAGCCTCGGGCGCTGGCAGGAGGCCCGCGAGCTGGCCGAGCGGGCCCTCGAATGGGCGCCGTCGGGCGTGCCCTTCGTGATCGCGGCCCTGGGCCTGGCCATCGTGGAGACGGAGACGGCCGCGGCCGAGGCGGCAGCTCACCTCCTTGGACGGCTCTTCCTGGAGATCGAGACCATCCCGTACGTCGAGCTGGCCGTGCCGGTCTACCAGGCCGCCGCGTCGTTCGCCCTGTGGCGCGGGGACGTCGCCGACGCGACGCGGGCCATCGACGAGGGATGGGCGCGCGTCCGGCCGTCCGAGGAATGGGCCCTCGCCGCCCGTCTCGCGGCCGCCGCGCTTGCCGTCGCCCAGGCCCGCGTGGCAGCCGCGCAGGAGCGCCGGGACCTGGCGAGCGTCGCCGCCACCCGGGCCTGGAGCGACGAGATCCTCCGCGGTGCGGCGCGGATGGTCGAGGCTTCCGGCGTCCCCGAGGACACGTGGGTCCGCCGCGAGGTCGCCGCCGACCTCGCGGCGGCCGCAGCCTCCGCGGCCCGGATCCGGGGTCATGACCGCCCCACGACCTGGGCCGACGTCGCCGCCCGATGGCGCGCCCTGGGCAGGCCCTACGAGGTGGCCCGCGCGCTGTTCTGCCAGGTCGAGGCCCACCTCGGGACGGCCGCGGTCGCGGGGGCCCGTCGCGAGGGCCGCGACGATGCCCGCGATCCCCTCCTGGAGGCGGCGGGGCTGGCCGTCGAGCTCGGAGCCCTGCCGCTCCTGCGCGCGATCGCGGACCTGGCGGGTCGCGCCCGGATCGCGCTCCCCCCGGCCGCGACTGCGGCGCTGGAGGTGGCCTCGGCGAGATCGGCGGCAATCCCGGAAACGGCGCCCGCGCCGCGCCGGCCGGGTCCCGCCGGCGCCGAGGCGCATGGATCGGACCGCCAGACGGCCGCGTCGTTCGGGCTGAGCCCGCGCGAGCAGGGGGTCCTGGCCGAGATCGTCGCCGGCCGGACGAACCGCGAGATCGGCGAGCGGCTCTTCATCAGCGAGAAGACC
>JAZDPM010000291.1:0-2737 GCA_043797725.1 Chloroflexota bacterium | reverse complement strand
GACGGCTCGGAGGGGGAGGTCGGGCCCGCCGACGCGTACGTGATCGAACCCGGCCACGATGCCTGGGTCGTCGGCGATGAGGCCACCATCCTGTTCGAGTTCCAGAGCGCCGAGGCGTACGCGAAGGGATAGGCGATCGGCACGGGGGCGGCGGACGCTGCGTGGGCTGAACGGCCAAGAGGCCGGAGCGGGTGCTGCGGCGAGGCCCGGGCGTTCTGTCGCGTTGACGGAAGCGCCAGCCTCGCGGACCCCCGCCGCTCCCCGCCGGGGCTTGCTCCGTACCTTCCAGCCCGACAACGGGAGGGCGGCCGCCCGCGCCAGCGCCACCGGCGCGGACCCGTTCCGCGCCGCTCCCGCGATCTACCTGTCGGTCATCCACCGAGGTGGATTCCTGGCAGCAGAGGCTGAAGGACTGCGAGCAGCTGCCCCACTGACCGCGCCCGGAGGGATTCGGGCGCGCCCGCGCCAGCGCCACGGTCGGGTGATCCTCCTGGGCCGCTACACTGCGCCGTCATGGACCCCCGCCAGGACGCCGCCGCCACAGACTCCCTGGGCCATGCCATCCGCACCATCCTTCCCTCCCTTGAGCGGTTCCTGCGCTTCGAGGGACCAGATCCCGCCCGAGAGCGGTCGCGCTGGCGCCCGGCCCTGGATCGGCCCTTGCCTGCGGCGGGCATCGGGCGCGACGCGACCCTCGCAGAGCTCGCGGACCTGGTGGTCGCGAACGGCCTGCGGGTGGGGCACCCGGGGTTCTCCGGCTGGGTGACCACGATGCCCACCGACGTGGGGGCGGCAGCGGACCTGGCCCAGGCGGTGGCGGTGTCGCAGCGCTATTGGGCAACCCCGGGGAACTTCGTGGACCACCTCGCGATGCGCTGGCTCATCGAGCTGCTCGGGTTCCCGGCGTCCTCGGTCGGGACCTTCACCTCCGGCGGCTCGACGGCGAACCTGGTCGGCATCGGAGCGGCCCGCCAGCACGCGGGCGAGCGGCTGGGGCTGCACCCGTCGCTCGACGGCATCGAGGGCATGGTCGAGCCGAGGGTCTACGCGAGCACGGAGACGCACCACGTGGTCGGGCGCGCCCTGGGCGTGCTCGGGATGGGCCGCCGCAACCTTCGCACCATCCCGCTCGATGACGCTGGCACGATCGACCTGGCCCTCCTCCAGTCCGCGCTCGATGAGGACCTGGCGGCCGGGTGCACACAGGTCGCGCTGGTGGGCTGCGCCGGTGACGTCAACACGGGTCGCGTTGATCCCCTCCCGGAGCTCGCGCGGATCGCCCGCGAGCGGGGCATCTGGCTGCACGTGGACGGCGCGTACGGCGGCTTCGGGTTGCTGGACGATCGGGTGCGCGAGCGCTATGGCGACGTGGCGACGTTCGACTCGTTCGCGATCGACCCGCACAAGTGGCTTGCCGCCCCGGTTGGCACGGGGGCCGCGATCGTCCGCGACGAGGGGATCCTGGGCCGTGCGTTCACGATCGAGACCGGTGACTACGACCGGGAGCGCCATGTCCCCGTGGGGGATGCAGACCCGGGGTCACCCTTCGATGAGCTGGGACTCGGCACGGCCGACTGGGGCGTGGATTTCTCTATGCCGGCTCGGGGCCTCGCGGTGTGGGCGATCCTGCGCGAGATTGGCGCCGACGGGCTGCGGGAGCGGGTCGTGCGCCACGACGACTGCGCCCGCCGGGTGGCGGAGCGTGCTCGCGGGTCGGATGAGCTGGAGCTGCTGGCGGAGCCGGTGCTCTCGATCTGCTGCTTCCGCTTCCGGCCGGCGGGCTGGAAGGACGAGGCTCGCCTCGATGCGCTGAACGAGGACGTGCTGCACGGCATTCGTGCCCGCGGACGGGTGGTGACCTCCAGCACACGGGTGAACGGCCAGTTCGCGATCCGACCCTGCTTCATCAACCCGCGCACCACGCTTGCCGACGCCGACGCCCTGGTCGATGAGGTCCTCGCAGTGGGCCGGGAGCTGACTGCAGGCGCCTGAGCAGGCAAGGTCCTCGGCGGGCGTCGAGGACCAGCGCGACGACCTCGGGCACCCCCTTGGCAGCCCCGGCGCGCCCGGAGGGCCTCGGGCGCGTGCGAACATCAGCGCCTGGGCCTGAGTCAGCCGGTGGCCACGGACGCTCGCGACTGCCCCGCGTCAGGCTACAGTTGCAGCACGATGCCCTTGCTCGACACGTCGATGACAGCCCTTCAACGTCAGCGGCAGGCGTTTCGACGAATGACGCCTCAGCAGCGAGTGGCCCTGGCGGCGGAGATGAGCGACGAGATCCGGGCCGTCACCGAAGCCGGGATCCGACACCGTCATCCGGCCTACTCCGACGACGAAGTTCGGGCAGCGCTGGCTGCGATCCTTCTCGGTCCCGGGGACGCCACGCGCCGCCGTGCCCGGCGGACCTCCCCCGGCAGGTGAACCTCGCGGCGCTCCTCGCCGGCACGATCGCCCAGTTGGAGCGCGCCGGCGTGCCCTACATGATCACGGGATCCGTCGCGAGCTCGTATCACGGAGAGCCACGGGCCACGCGGGACCTCGACATCGTCATCGACCCAGATCCAGGGGGGATCAACCGGCTCGTCGGGGAGCTCGAGGCGGCCGGACTGTACGTCGACGCGGAAGCTGCCCTTCACGCTCTCGACGACCGTACGCAGTTCAATGCGATCGATGCGGCGACCGGCTGGAAGGTCGACTTCCTGGTCCGCAGGGACCGGCCCTTCTCCCGGGAGGAGTT
>JAZDPM010000256.1:0-5081 GCA_043797725.1 Chloroflexota bacterium | reverse complement strand
CGCGGCGTACGTGACGACGCTGCGCGCCGCCTCCGGGACCTCGTACGCGGCCGTCTCCGTGTAGAGGTACTTGAGGAGGTCGGCCGGGTCCGGGTCGGTCGCCCGCGACGCGCGGACGGCGGCGCGCGCGTTCCGTTCGCGGGCGCCGGCTTCGACGGCGGCGATCCCGGCCTCGTCGGCCGCGCCGGCCTCCACGAGCTGCCGCTTGAGGCCCTCGATGGGGTCGACGGCGCGCCAGGCGGCCTCCTCCTCGCGGGTCCGGTATTCGTTCCGAGGGTCGGAGAGGGAGTGGCCGTAGTAGCGGTAGGTGCTGGCCTCGATGAGGACGGGTCCGTCACCGGCCCGGCAGAGGGCCGCCGCCCGCCCGACGGCGTCGCGCACGGCGAGGACGTCCATCCCGTTGACGACCTCCGCGTGCATGTTGTCGTCGGCGAAGCCGGCCGCCCGGCGGGCGAGGTGGCGCACGCCCATGACCTCGTCGTCGGTCCGGTGGGTCATCCCGTAGTGGTTGTTCTGGATCAGGAAGATGATCGGCAGCCCGTGGGCCCGGTCGCCGGCGAGGTGGTTGGTCCACTGGTCCTGGGCCGCCCAGTTGAGCGACTCGAGGACGACCCCGTTGGCGTACGCTCCGTCGCCGGCGAAGCAGCAGACGACCCGATCGGACTGCTCGTAGCGGATCGCCATCGCCGCGCCCGTCGCGATCGGCACGCTGCCGCCGACGATCGCGTTGGCCCCCAGGTTGCCAGTCGAGAAATCGCCGATGTGCATCCCGCCGCCCCGCCCGCGGCTGTAGCCTTCCTCCTTGCCGAAGAGCTCGGCGATGACCCGGAAGACGTGCTCTTCGAGGGTCGCCTCCAGGAGCTCCTGCCGGGTTTCGGCGGTCGAACCCGGAACCCGGGCCCGGAGCTGCTCGATCGTCATCCGGCGGATCGCTGCGAAGCCCTTGGCGATCGCGTCGCCGTGGCCGCGGTGGGAGCTCGTGACGTTGTCGTCGGGCCGCAGCGCCGACGTCGCGCCGACGGCCGTGCCCTCCTGGCCGATGGACACGTGGGTCGGGCCACGGTAGTCGTAGCCGGGCAGCGGATCGTAGCCGCCCGATCGGAGCCGGACGATCATCTCCTCGAGCTCGCGAATGGCGAGCATGTCGTCGAGGAGGTCCAGGGCCCCGGCGCCGTCGATCCCGCCGGCCGCGACCTCCGTCGCCAGGTCGCCGCCATACGCGAACCCGGTGATGGTCCCGCACGATTCCGCGAACGGTGCGAAGTCGGGGCGGGCATCGCTGCGGTAGGTCGGGTCGGCGGCCATGGTGCTCCTCCGGGTGCTCATGCCCGTCGCGCCGGCCAAGCGCTCGGGCGGTTCTTCACGCCTTGATGACGCGGACGCCGCGTCGGTTGAGGGCCCGGACGGTGCGGTCGTCGATACCCGTATCCGTGACCAGGACGTCGATCTGGTCGAGGCGCCCGGCGCCGGCGAACGATCGCGTCCCCACCTTGCTGCTGTCGGCCAGGAGGATCACCTCCCGGGCCCGGCGCAGGACCAGCTGCTTCGTGTACCCCTCGGACGGGTCGGTCGTCGTCAGCCCATCCTCGAGCGAGAGCGCGAACGTCCCCATCAGGGCGCGGTCCACGTGGAGGTCCTCGAGCACCAGGCGGGTCAGCGGACCGACGAGGGCGCGGCTCTTCGTCCGCAGCTCGCCGCCGATGACGATGAGGCGCGGGCCCCGTCCTACGAGCTCGGACGCAGCCGGCAGGCTGTTCGTCACGACGGTGAGCCGCGACCAGCCGTGGAGGAGCCGGGCGGCGGCGAGGACGGTGCTCCCGCTGTCGAGGTAGACCGTATCGTCCCGCTCGAGAAGCTCGACCGCGCGCGCCGCGATCCGGAGCTTCTCCGCGGCCGCCGCCCCGGCCTTCGCATCGAACTGCGGCTCGTCGAGGTGCTCGTCCACGGTGACGGCGCCCCCGTGGACGCGCCGGACGCGACCGGTGGCGGCGAGCGCGTCGAGGTCGCGCCGCACGGTTGCCTGCGACACCCCCAGTGCGGCGCTCAACTCCTCGAGGCGGACGGCGCGCCGCGAGTCGACGATCAGGCCAAGCCGCTGGCGGCGGCGCGCCGCGAGGTCGCGTCCCGGGGCCAGCTCGTCGTCATCGTGCAGGACGTTCCACATAGTGCTCATATTCTATCACGATCTTGCAACGGCCTTCTCGTCGCCGCGCTGTGCCGTGCCCCTGCCGCGTCACGCGGCGCAGCCGTACTATCTGCCAATGGCCGAGACAGACGCCGTTGCGGTCGCCCGGGCCTGCTTCCTGGACGACCGAAACGAGTTCGGGTGCGCCGAGACGACATTCATCGTGCTCAAGGGCGCCTACGGCCTCGACGACCCGATGGACGCATCCGCGGCAATCGCGCTCAACGGGGGCGTCGCCTGGAGCGGCGGCGCCTGCTCTGCGATCACGGGGGCGGCGCTGGCCGTGGGGATGCTGGCCGAGCGGCGCATCGGCGATCATCGTGCCGCGAAGGGCGTCGCGCGCCGGCTGATTGCCCGCCTGATGGACGACTTCCGTGCGGAGCACGGCGCGGTCGACTGTCGCGACCTCACCGGCTACGACCTGCGTGTTCCGGGGCAGCACGAGGCGTTCATCGCGGGGGGCACCTGGCGGGAGCGCTGCATGCGCCAGATCGAGTTCGCGGTGACCCGGATGGCCCTGCTGGCCGACCAGGGGGCCTGGGAGGCCGCCGTGCGAGATCTCGACGCCGCCGACTCCTGATCGGGCGTCCGCTCCCTGCGACCCCCAGCCTCGGCGGCCCCTCAGGCTGGGCAGGATCCCGCGCCCCGGGGGATCAGCGGATCGTGCATCGAGCGGGGGTATGTCCCGCTAGACTTACGGGCGCCCGACGACAGAGGAGCCCGAATGCCCACAGACAGCGCCGTCTCGCGCAGCGTCCTGGCCGAGCAGGTCAAGGACCGCCTCCTCCAGGACATCCTCGCCGGCCGGTATCCGCCCCACTCGAGGATCGTCGAAACCCGCGTGGCCCGGGAGCTCGGAACCAGTCAGGCTCCGGTGCGTGAGGCGCTTCGCGGCCTCGAGGCGCTCGGCGTGGTGGAGATCCTGCCGTTCCGGGGAGCGCGCGTGCGCCGGCCGAGCACCTCCGAGCTGTTGGAGGCGTACGCCGTCCGGGCGGAGCTGGAGGCACTCGGGGCACGCCTCGGCGTTCCCCGGATGACTGACGCCGACCTCGCCGACCTCGAGGCTCTCGGCGAGGAGATGCAACGGGCCGCCGCGGCGGGCGACCGCCACGAGGTGGCGGTCGCCGACGCACGCTTCCACGCGCGGCTCCTCGCGCTCGCCCAAAACGCGACGCTGGAGCGCGTCTGGCGGTCGCTCGAGCCGTTCTCGCGCACGTACATCACCCTCGTCGCGCCCGGGGCCGACGCGCACTGGACGGCGGATCTGCATCTGTCGATTCTGCGGGCGCTGCGCACGCGCGACCCCGACGAGGTCGCGGCGGCGCTGCGCCGCCATTTCGACGAGGCCGGCGCCCACCTGGCGGGCGGATGGGAGGACGTCCAGCCGGCGCGGGCGCGCCCGACGGGCGGGCCCGCACAGCGCACGAACTGACGGTTGCCCCAGGGGCCGACGGGCCAGCCGGGCGGCCGGGCGCAGCGAATCAGGCGGGGCGCAGGATCCTGCGTACCTGGTCCGCAACACGCGCTGCCGAGAGACCATAGATCTCCAGCAGGGCGTCGTTCGGTCCCGACTGCGGGTAGAGGTCCTGGAGCCCGATCCGGTTGACCCGCGTCGGGCGGTGTTCGGAGAGCGTCTCGGCCACCGCGCCGCCCAGCCCGCCGATCACGGAGTGCTCCTCGACGGTGATGACGCGCCCGGTCCGCTCGGCGCCGGCAACGATCGCGGCGACGTCGAGCGGCTTGATGGTCGGAACGTGGACCACGTGGGCATCGATTCCGTCCGCCGCCAGGAGGTCCGCTGCGTCGACGACCCGGGGCGTCTGCGTCCCGGTGCAGAAGAGCGTCACGTCCCGACCGTCGCGAACCGTGACGGCCTTGCCGAAGACGAACCGGTAGTCGTCGCCGAAGAGGCGCTGCGTCGCGTCGCGGACGAGCCGCACGTAGCAGGGACCGTCGAACGCCGCGGCCCAGCGGAGAACCTGGTGCGCCTCGACGTCGTCGGCGGGCGAGACGGTGACCATCCCCGGCATGGCCCGCATGATCGACATGTCGTCCACGATGATGTGGCTCATCCCCGTCTGTCCCGTGAAGAGCCCCGCGTAGCCCGGGGTGATCTTCACGTTGAGTCCGGTCTGGGCGATCATGACCCGGATCTGGTCGAGGGGACGGACCACGGCGAACGAGACGAAGGTGCTGATGAAGGGGATCAGGCCCATCGTGGCCAGGCCCGCGGCGACGCCCAGCATGTTCTGCTCGGCGATTCCCATCTGGAGGTAGCGGTCCGGGTGGGCCTTCTCGAAGATGTCGGCCCGGGTCGAGCTGCCCACGTCGCCGTCGAGCATGACGATCCGGGGATCGTCGTTCGCCAGCTCCGCCACGGTCTCGCCGAAGATCTCCCGCATCGGCCGTCCCATCGGCAGGGTCATCGTGGCTCTCCTTCGCTGGCCGGGAGAGGCTCGCCCAGGTCGGCCAGCGCCGTCGCGAACTCCTCCGGCTTGATGGCGCGGGTGTGCCAGAAGTAGTGGCCCTCCATGAAGGAGACGCCCTTGCCCTTCACCGTGTGGGCGATGATCGCAACCGGCCGCCCGTCGCCCCGGCCGGCCTCGTCCAGCACGCGCAGGATCTCCGCCATGTCGTGGCCGTCGGCCTCGAGGACGCGCCACCCGAAGGCGGACCACTTGGCCACGAGCTCGCCCGGGACCTGGGGCGGGATCCGCCCATCCGGCCCGTCGCCCGGCCAGCCGTACTGCTGGAGCTTGTTGTGGTCGATGATGACGATGAGGTTGTCGAGGGCGTAGCGCGGCGCGGCCATGGCCGCCTCCCAGACCTCGCCCTCCTGGCACTCGCCGTCGCCGAGCATGACGTAGGCCCGGCTGGGGCGGCCCGTCAGCCGGGC
>JAZDPM010000253.1:0-12350 GCA_043797725.1 Chloroflexota bacterium | reverse complement strand
TCCGCCTCGATGGCGGCCTGGTTCTGGCTCGTCGGGGGGACGATCTGGGCGCTCGCGACGCGCCCGGCCTCGTCCACCTCGTAGCGATGAAACAGGAGGCCGCGCGGCGCCTCCGTCGCCCAGGCGGCGACGCCCGGGCGGCTCTGCCAGGACACCAGCGGCTCGGCCGGTGGCCGGTAGGCGTCGATGATGTCCAGCGCCTCGGCGAAGGCGTGGACCAGCTCCACGGCCCGGGCCACGATGGAGGCGTACACGTTCGTCCGGATCATCTCGGTGTAACCGGACCCGTCGAGCGCGTCCTTCGCCAGCGGATGGAGCTGGTCGGCGGCCTGGACCACCCGGGCCGCAGGGCCCACGAGGTAGGCGCCTCCGCCGTCCCGCGAGCGGGCATGGAGCGCGTTCGAGCCCTTCACGTGGTGCTCCTCGAACGCGTCGCGCCAGCCGGAGGGGGCCAGGTCGATCCCGTCGGACGAGACGATCCGGCCGTCGTTGTGGGGGTACTCGGCGGCGTGCTTGAGGCTCACCAGGCGCGGCTCGCGCGCGAAGGCCGGCATCGCGAAGCCGGCGACGATCTTCACGGTCTCGAGGGCGAAGGCCATGCCCTCGGCGAGCGCCGCCCGGTGATCCTTCAGCTCGGCGACGCGCGGCGCGCGGCTCCAGCCGCCGACCCGGACGCTGACGGGGTGAATGGGCCGACCACCGAGGATCGTGACGAGGCGGTTGCCCGCCTTCTTCATGCTCAGCGCCTGTTCCACGAGCGGCCGGTGGTCGGCCGCCATGTGGATCGCGCTGGGGTAGCCCAGGAAGTCCGGGGCGTGGAGGAGGTAGATGTGGAGGGCGTGGCTCTCGATCCACTCGCCGCAGTAGAAGAGGCGGCGCAGGGCGCGCGACGACGGGTCGATGCGCACCTCGAAGAGGTCCTCGAACGCGTGCGACGCGCTCATCTGGTAGGCGACGGGACAGATACCGCAGATGCGCGCGACGATGTCGATGACCTCGTCCGGCGTCCGCCCGACGACGAGCTGCTCGAAGTAGCGCGGCGTCTCGAAGATGCCGAGGCGGGCCTCAAGGACCTCGCCGTCGCGGACGCGCAGGCGAAGCGAGCCCTCGCCCTCGACGCGCGTGAGCTCGCCGACCTCGTAGAGGCGCTCGTCCACCGCCTTCTTCGCGGCCGTGCTCATGCCTTGCCTCCCGTCGTCCCGGCGGGCTCGGCGGGCGGGCCGCTCCGCCCGGTCCGGGTGCCGCCCAGCTCGGTGACCATGCTCCTGAACGGCTCGCTGTACGCCGTGAAGCCGGCGAACAGCCGTCCGACCTCCTCGCGGGGTCGGTCGCCGGCCATCTGGAGGTGGCGCGTGAGCCCGGCGGCGTTCGCCTGCTCGCGCGGTCCAAAGCAGCCGTAGCATCCCCGGCCGAAGCGCGGGCAGATCGCCCCGCAGCCGGTCTGGGTCACCTGCCCGAGGCAGGGGATCCCCTTGCCGACCATCACGCAGACGACGCCGCGGCGCTTGCATTCCATGCACACGGCCTCGTCGCGGAGCTGCGGGCGGCGACCGGTGTTGAGCGCCGTGAGCAGCTCGACGAGCTGGCCGGGGTCGATCGGGCAGCCGCGCAGCTCGGCGTCGACCGTCACGTGCTCCGCGATCGGCGTCGACTTGGCCAGCGAATGGACCCACTCCGGGTTGGCGTAGACGCTTGCCCGGAAGGCGTCGTGGTCGGCCCAGTTGCGGAGCGCCTGGATGCCGCCCGCCGTGGCGCAGGCGCCGATCGTGACGAGGTGGCGGGTGAGGCTTCGGAGCTCCACGATCCGCTCGAGGTGCGCCGGCTCGGAGACCGACCCTTCGACGAACAGGACGTCGTACGGGCCGGCCGAGCGGGCCGACGTCGCCTCGGGGAAGTCGACGATCTCGAAGTGCTCGACGACCGAGAGCAGCTCGTCCTCGAGGTCGAGGAGCGTCAGCTGGCAGCCGTCGCATGAGGCGAACTTGACGACGCCGACGCGCGGCCGGGCCGCGACGGGGGCGGGCGCGGTGGTGGGAGTGTGGGCGGTCATCAGATGCCCTCCCGGCCGAAGGTGTCGCCGAGCTGGGCGATCGAGAAGATGGGGCCGTCCCGGCAGACGAAGTACTTGCCCATCTGGCAGTGGCCGCAGAGGCCGATCCCGCACTCCATGTGCCGCTCCAGCGTGACGTGGATGCGGGACGCGGAGACGCCCAGGCCGGCGAGCGTGGTGGCCGTCGCCTGAATCATCCGCTCGGGACCGCAGACGAAGGCGGTTATGCTGGAGCCGTCCCAGGCGGCCTGGTCGAAGAGGTGGGTCACGATCCCGACGCGCCCCGTCCACTCGGGCCCTGCCCGGTCGACGGTCAGGCTGACGTCGATCCCGTCGCGGCCGCCCCATCGCTCGAGCTCGTCGCGGTAGAGGAGGTCGGCGGGAGTGCGCGCCCCGTAGAAGAGCTTCACGTCGCCGAACCGGCGCCGGTCGGCCACGATCGCGTGGAGGACCGACCGCAGCGGCGCGAGGCCGATGCCGCCGGTGACGATGACGAGGTCGCGCCCGACGGCCCGGTCGAGCGGCCAGTTGTTCCCGAGCGGGCCGCGGAGGCCGACCTGCTCGCCGACCTGCAGGGCGCCGATGGCCTTGGTGGCGGGGCCCGCGCCCCGGATCGTCAGCTCGATGCCGTCCGGGAGGAAGCGGCTGATGGAGATCGGCAGCGGCGGGAAGCCCGGCAGAGCCACCATGACGAACTGGCCGGTGCTGCCCCTGGAGAAGGCCGGGTCCGTGCCGGTCAGGGTGAGCGTCGTCGTGTCCGCGGTCTCCTGCTTGGTGGCCACGACGCGGGCGGTGACGAATTCGTTGGGCGTGGCCGCGACCGGCTCGACGACCGGCGTCTCCGGCACGAGCGGGACCGCCGGGGCGATCGCGTTCAGCTCCTCGCGGACGTCGATGCCGACCGGGCACCAGGTGATGCAGCGGCCGCAGCCGACGCAGCCGGAGCTGCCGAACTGGTCCCACCAGGTGGCGAACTTGTGGGTTAGCCACTGGCGGTAGCGATCGCGCGGCCGGGAGCGGAAGCTGCCTCCGGCGACCGTGGCGAAGCCCGGGCTGAAGCAGCTGTCCCAGTTCCGGGACGTCACCGCGTCGGCGCCGGTCAGGTCGGTCGCCTGGGTGAGGGTCGTACAGAAGCAGGTCGGGCAGGCCAGGGTGCAGTTCCCGCAGGTGATGCAGCGCTCCGCGACCTGGGCCCAGCGCGGGTGGTCCAGCTGGGCAAGCAGGCGGTCGTGCAGGCCGGCCGCGGGTACGGGATCGCCGATGCCGGCCCGAACGGCCGCGACCGTCGCCGCGGCGCCGTACTGCTCGGCGGCCGAGGCGGGTCGCAGGGGGAGCTTCCCCAGGAGGTCGCGCCCCGCCGCCGTGTCCGCCTCGATGAGGAAGCCGTTGTCCAGCTCGGTCAGGAGGATGTCGTGGCCGTCCTCCACCTCGGGGCCGGTGCCCATCGAGGTGCAGAAGCACGTCGAGGCAGAATTCGTGCACTGGACCGCCACGATGAAGACGCCCACCCGCCGGGCGGCATAGTCCGGGTCCACGAACGCGGTCCCCGTGAAGACCGTGTCCTGCACGCCGAGCGCGACGAGGTCGCAGGCGCGGGCGCCGATGAAGGCGATCGGGGTGGTGTCCGGCGGCTCGGGGGTGAAGTCGACGCGGTTGCCGTCCTTCGAGGCGCGGGTCAGCGGCACCAGAGCGGGGAAGGTCCACTTCTTCCACGACGTGGGTCCCACGACGAAGCCGAAGAGGCGCTCGTCGCCCTGCTGCCGGAGCCGGTAGCGCCCGGGTGCCTGCTCGTCGCCGATGCCGCGCGGGAGGTCGTCGAGAGAGGTGATCTCGTCGAAGACGATCGCCCCGTCGGAGACCGTGGGTCCGATGACGCGGCGCCCGTCCTCGCGGAGGAGGTTGATGAGAATCTGCAGGTCCGCGCGGACGAGGAATCCGGGTCCCTCCAGGGCCGGTCGATGGCCCCGGAGGGGAGCGGCCCGGATCACCATTCCCGCACCTGCTCGGTGGCGAAGAGGTCCAGCATCTGGACACGGGTCGCGTGGAGGCGCCGCTCGACGGCAACCAGCACGCGCGGGTAGAGCGCGGTCGCCAGCTCGCAGTCCTCGCGCAGGGCCGCGCGGAGGGCCGCGCCGTCGAAGACGATGGCCTCGATCGGCTCGATGGCGATGCCGCTCGAGGAGGCGCGGTACGGCGGGACGAGGGACGACCAGAGGTAGACGTCGCCGGGCTCGACCGTGAGGATCGTGATGTCGCCCCGCTCCGGGACGAGCGTGCGCAGGGCGATGCGGCCGTGGACCAGGATTCCGAAGACTTCGCTCCTCTCTCCCTCGTGAAAGAGCTCCGTTCCGGGCTCCGCCGTGAAGCGGCGCCCGAGCTCCGCGAGGCGGGTCTGGGCTTTCTCGCTCAGGCCCGATGCAAACCATGATGTGTTCAGGGCAGCAATCAGCGCGACGTTCTCGTTCATGGTCCGAGTGTTCCGGGGCCGCGCGCCCGCGCGTCAGAGCCGTGCGACATGCAACCATGGGCCGCTCGTCCTGCGCAACCGCGCTGACCGGCAGGGTGGACCGTCAGGCAGGCTCCCAGGGCGCGCCGTCCGCGCGCCCCGCGCGCTCCTCGACGAGGCGCACGACCGCGTCCGCGACTGCCGGGAGCGCCGCCGCCACGCGCGGCGTGAGCGCCTCGCCGGGGCCCATGTCCGCGACCCCAACGCTGCGTTCAGCCGGCGCGATCCCTGCGTTCTACAGGCGCGGCAGCTCCTGGCCGGGGCCCAGCGCCGCGGCGAAGAGGTCGCCCCGGGCCGCGACCCGGGCCAGGATCGTGCGGATCGTCCAGCGGTCGGGACGCAGCGTGGGATCGTCCAGCTCGTCCCAGGTGATCGGCGCCGAGACCGGCAGTCCTGGCCCGGGGCGGGCGGAGTACGGCCCCACGAGCGTCCGGTTGCGCCAGTTCTGGGTGAAGTCGAGGCGCGCCCGTCCGTCACGCCGGTCCTTCGACCACTCCCAGCTGACGAGGTCGGGCGCGGCCC
The DNA here is from genome assembly GCA_043797725.1 of Chloroflexota bacterium. Lineage (GTDB taxonomy): Bacteria > Chloroflexota > Limnocylindria > Limnocylindrales > CSP1-4 > CTSoil-043. The sequence goes on along the minus strand of JAZDPM010000253.1, from coordinate 7,272 downwards.
CGCCGACCGCCCGCGAGACCTGCTCAACCCAGGCCCGAGTCTCCTCGAAGGTGTAGCCGGCCCGGACCGGGATGAAGACCTGGAGCCCGCGCTTGCCGGTCACCTTGGGGGCGCCGATCACGCCCAGGTGGCCCAGGGCGCGCTGGTAGAGCCGGGCCAGGGTCAGCGTCTCCTCCCATGTCGTCCGGGCGCCCGGGTCGATGTCGATGAGCGCCCACCGCGGCTCCGCCGGGGCGTCGACCGGCGAGGCCCAGGGGTGGAGCTCGATTGCGGCCTGGTTGCCCAGCCAGGCAAGGGTCGCGATCCCGTCGGCGAGGACGTAGGCGTGGGGCCGCCGGTCGGGAGGGTCGGGCTCCAGCCAGCGCGTCACCCAGTCGGGAGTCCCCTTCGCAACGCCCTTCTGCCAGAAGAACGCGCCGTCCACCCCGTCGGGGTAGCGGGCGAGGTTGAGGGCGCGCCCCGCGAGGTGGGGGAGCATCACGGGCGCGACCAGCGTCATGTAGCGGACCAGGTCGCGCTTCGTGACCGGCGGCTCGTCGAGCTCGCCCCGGGTACCGGGCCGCCCGGGCGCGAGCACCTTGTCGAGGTTGGTCAGGGCGATCTCGCGGCCGCCGACGAGCCAGCTTCCGCCGCGGGCGGGCAGCGCGTCGAGGGCGGCGATCTCGGCGGCCGTCGGGGGCGCGAAGGCCGGCGGCGCCTCCACCAAGGGGAGGCCCGCGTCCGCGACCACCCCTGCACGACCCGCTTCATCCTTCGACAAGACCGAACCATTCGGGTTGTTCACAGGATGCCCGCCCGCGCCCGCGCGCGCCGGGCCTATGCCGCCGGCCCGCGCCAGGCCCACGCCGGCCTTCGCCAGGGCGCGGGCGGCGGCTTCGGGGCCCACCGCGTCCTGGCGCTCGACGGTCGCGGGGTCCACCTCGGGCGCCTCCTGGGCGAAGGTCGCCTGGCGGACGATCCCGTCGCGCGACCAGCCGCCCATCTCGGCCCGGATCACGAGCTCGGGGGCCGCCCAGGCGGCGCCCGGCGTCGCGGCCAGGTCGGGCGGCGCGTCGTCGAAGGGATGCTCCGGCCGGGATCGCGCGTCGAGTGCCGCGCGCAGGCGGGCCCGAGTCGGCGCGTCGATGCCGCTTCCCACCCTCCCCGCGTACTGGAGCCGCCCGCCGTCGATCACGCCGACCAGCAGCGCGCCGAGGTCGCGGTGGCTCCCTCGGCCGGGCACGTAGCCGCCGACGACCAGCTCCTGGGTCGGCCGGACCTTCAGCTTCAGCCACGCCGCCGAGCGGCGCCCGGCCTCGTAGCCGCTGCGCCGATGCTTCGCCATGGCACCCTCGAGGCCCTGCGCGGCGGCGGCCGCGAAGAACGCGATCCCGTCGCGCGCCACGTGCCCGCCGTAGCGGACCCGGGGATGCTCGCGCAGGACCAGGCGGAGCAGCTCCTTCCGCTCCTCGAGCGGGACGCCCAGGTAGGAACGGCCCGCGCACCAGGGCAGATCGAAGGCCATGAAGACGAGCGGGGCGTCCTGGCCGGCCGCCCGCGTCCCGGGGCTGGCGGGGAGGTCGGACGCCGAGAAGGTGCCGCCGAGCCGAGCCTGGAGGAGGCTGAAGTCGGGCCGGCCCTCCGGGTCGAGGGCGACGACCTCCCCGTCGACGACCGCCCCGGGTGCCGCCAGCCAGGCCGGCGATCCCAGCAGCTCGGGAAAGGAGCGGCCGGCGTCGTGCCCGTTGCGGGTCCGGAGCGACACCTCCCCTTCGGCCACGATCGCCTGCAGGCGATAGCCGTCCCACTTCGGCTCGAAGAGCCAGTCGTCGCCGTCGAAGGGCGCCGCTCCCGGCGTCGCGAGCATCGGCTTCACGAAGGCCGGCCGGGCGAGGGGGCGCGACCCCGGCGGATCGAGGGTCGGCAATGGGGCCGGCGCGGCGTGGTCGGCCCGCGGTGCGACTCCCGCCGCGACCTCCTCGTTCGTACGGCCGGTCCGCACCGAGGCGGGCTGCGCCTCGGGGTCCCAGCCGGGGATCGCCTCGGGGCCGGCCTTGGCGATCAGGAGCCAGCTCGCGCCCCCGTCGCCATGTCGCTCGCCGTCGTCGGTCCGGACCAGCGTGAACCGCCCGGCCAGCTTCTCCCCGCTCAGGCGGAGCTTCAGTTCGCCTGACCGGACGGCGGTGCCGGGATCCCAGGTCAGCTCGGGCTCGAACGTGCCCCAGTCCCAGCAGATGGAGTCGCCACCGCCGTACTCGCCCTTCGGAATCACCCCCTCGAAGTCGAGGTACGCGACCGGGTGATCCTCGGTCCGGGCGGCGAAGCGGCGCTCGTCGGGGTCGCGCGTCGGGCCCTTCGGCAGCGCCCACGAGGCGAGGACGCCGTCGATCTCGAGGCGGAGGTCGTAGTGGAGGCGGCCAGCCCGGTGGCGGTGGACGACGAACCGGCCGCAGCCGCCGGGGGCCGCGAGCTCGAGCAAGCCGTCGGGGCCGTCGGGTCGGGGTGCCCGGCCCGGCTCGACCCCGGGCGCCGGCTCGACCCCGGGCGCCGGCTCCGGCGTGCGCGTGAAGTCGCGCTTGGCGCGATACCGCTCCAGCGACATGTCGGCGGTCTCGGCTCCCGGTCCGTTCGTCCGCGCTTACAGGGGAAGCCGGCGCAGGACCGCGAGAAGCGGCGGCAGCTCGCGCGGCGCGGCGACGACCGGGACGCGATACCAGGCGTCGCCGGCCGGCCCCGGCCGCAGGCGTGCGTCGAGCCGGCGCGCCGAGAGGGCCCGGAAGCCGAGCGCGCCAAGGGCCACGGCCACGGTCGTCCCGTCACCGACGAAGCCGCGTCCCGCGAGACACCAGGTGGACGGCACCAGGAGCGCCGCCAGCTTGCCGCGCCGCTCCCCGAACGATCGGGCGGCCAGGCTGGTCCCGTCCAGGTAGAGCAGGTCCGACGCAACGAGCGCGGTCGAGCCGCCCCTGCCCCCGCGAAGCCGGCGCTCCAGCAGCGTGCGGCTCGGCCGCCCGCGCGCGTCGAGCACCATGAGGGTCGCATCCAGGACCAGCCCGTTGCCGCGGACAAGCTCCGCCACCCCGGCGAGCTCGGGAAAGGCGGGGGTCGGGTCGGCGAGCGCCTCCGCGCGGAGGCGGACGGACCCTTCCTCGACGAGCACGAAGGTGCGAATCCCCGGCCACCACGGCTCGAAGTAGTAGCCGGGATCGTCGAAGGGGCCTTCGCCGTCGGTCGGGCGCATCGGCGCGATCCGCTCCGGCAGGCACGACGCGGTCGGCGCGAACTCGAGGGGGAGCGGCTCGCCGGTCGGGGTGCGCATCATGCGCGGATTGTGGCCCGCCGGGCTTCCGGCCGCCTTCGCCGGGCCAGACCGGCAGTGAGGCGTCGTCGCCGCGTCGTCGCCGTGTCGTCGCCGTGTCCTGCGCCGTCAGGCAGTCTTCCGGCGCGCGACCTTGCGGGCCGGCACCTCGCGCTCCTCGGCCTCGTCGATGGGGACGGCCGCCTTCTTCGGGCGCGCCGCCGCCAGCCGACCCGTGGCGCCTCGGCCGACGCCGGCGCCCTTGACGGCCTCCTCCTCGGCGGCCTCCTCGGTCTCGCGGTTCGACTTCGCCGTCCGGGCCGCGTTGACACTCGCCTCGAGGATCGCCATCAGGTCCACCAGCTGGCCACCCACTGCCGGCGCCTCCGGTTCGGCGATCTCGCGACCCTGGACCTTCGCCTCGATCACCTCCTCGAGCGCCGCACGGTACTCGTCCCGGTACTCGGCCGGATCGAAGCTGCCGGTCATGGCGGCGATCAGCTGGGCCGCCATGACCCGCTCGGCCGGCTTGACCTCGATCTCGTCGCCCGGGAGATCCAGCTCCTCGGTCGCCCGGATCTCGTCGGGCCAGTGGAGGGTCTCGAGGACCATCGCGCTGCCCTGCGGGTTGAGCGCGGCGAGCGCCTCGCGGTCCTTGATCACGACCTTGCAGATCGCGGCCAGGCCCTGCTCGGCCAGCACCTCGCGCAGCAGGGCGTAGGCCTTCCTGCCGATCGCCTCGGGCTCCACGTAGTAGGCCTGCTTAACGTATCGTGCCGGCTCGTAGTCGGCCGGCAGGGCCGGGACGAACTTGTCGATCTCGATGGAGCGGACCGTCTTGAGGGGGACGCTCGCGAGGTCCTCCTCGGTTATGACGACGTACTGGTCCTTGGCGTACTCGTAACCCTTCACCGTGTCCCCGCGCGAGATCACGTCGTCGTGGTGGGGGCAGTACGTCTTCATCTGGATCCGGTTCAGGCAGCTCGCGTGGAGCATGTTGAACGAGATGCCCCGCGACTCGGTCGCGAGATAGAGCCGCACGGGGATCGTCACCAGGCCGAACTGGATCGCCCCCCGCCACATCGATCTGGCCATGTCGCGCTGCGTGCCTCTGCTCGTGCCGGTCGGGTCGGGGGCGGGCTTCCCAGGTGCCTGCCCCGCCAACCGGGACGAGAGTGTACGCCGAGAGTGCAACGGGGCCGTTGGCGGCTTCCGCCTGCGTCTCCGTCAGGGCCGGCGACCGAATATCGCCGCATCGTGCAGATACACCGGCACACGATCCACCGCGGGTCGCGGGTCGCGGGTCGCGGGTCGCGGGTCGGGCTGGGTGCGGACGCGACGGCGCCCGCACGCTATTCGGAACCGACCCTCGACCCACCGCGCGCGGCCGCGCCCACGCGCCCCGTGGCGCCGACGCGCGGTGGGTCCAGTGCGGCGACGAAGGCCCGGTAGTCGCGATAGGGCGCCTCCGTTCGCCGTCCATCGGCAGCGGATCGGAGCAGCGATCGCCTCCCTCGACGGCGCGGATCGAGCATCAGGAGCATCCGGCCGCGTACCGGATCGCCATCGAGCGCGCAGGAGACAGCGCTTCGCCCCCGGATCGGGAACGAAGCCCCAAGGACCTGCCGATTCGCGATGAGGAACGCGTCGTTGGCCGTGGTCGCGAGCACCAGCGCAACCACGACGATCTCCCCCACGGACCAACCGTGGCGCCGCGCCACGCCCAGGCTCAGACGCACGTAGCGATCGACCTGGCGCTCGAGCGCGCCTGCGTCGTGCAGCTCGGTCTTGACTTCGACGATGACGAGCCCCCGAAGCATCGGGTTGTACCCGACCAGGTCGATCCACCCACGCCACGGAGCGTCGAGGACTTCCTGCTCGGTCGCACAGACATATCCGGCAGCCTCCAGCAGCCGGCGAACCGACCCCACGCATCGAGCGTGGCCGCGGTCGGACTGGGGCGCTGGGTCGCCGACGAACGGGAGCCGCGCCTCCAGGACGAGCTCAGCGCTCAGCGCGTCGCAGATCCGCTCAAGCGTGTCGATTCGCGCTCCGGCCCCGGACTCGACGGCTGCGACCACTGACTGGGGCACGTTGGCCCTCTTCCCGACATCGTCCTGCGTCCAGTCGCGCGCCCGCCGCGCGTCGCGGATCATCACGCCGAATCGTTGGCGCGCAGAAGATGGCATGGCCACATCACACCACGCGGCCCTTGCCAGGCGCCTATTTGCCGCGCACCTCGGGCATCTCGGGCCCCTCAGCGGGGGCCCGAGATGCCGCCTCGCCCGCCCCCGATCCACCCCGCCCCGGCAGCCGGCCGGCATCGCGGAGCGCGCGCCGCAACAGGAACTCCGCCTGGCCGTTGACCGAGCGGAGATCGTCCGCGGCCCAGGCCTGGAGGGCCGCGAACGTTGCCGGGTCGAGGCGGAGGAGGAACGGCTTTCGCTCGGCCATGGTCAGGGCTCGGGGGTCATCGTCGGACGCTGTGGCTGCGGGCGCGCCGCCGGACGGGCCGGCCCCGCCGCTGCGCCGGGAGGCTGCATGGCTGGGTCCCGCCCGGCCACGCCCGTGCCCGCCACGTCCGAGGCCGCGCCCCTCGCGCCCACACCCCTACGCGTAGAGCGTCCCGGTGTTGACGACCGGCTGCGTCTCGTGCTCCGAGCAGAGGACGACCAGCAGGTTGCTCACCATCTGGGCCTTGCGCTCCTCGTCCAGCTGGACCACCTGCTTCGCCGACAGCATCTCGAGCGCCATCTCGACCATCCCGACGGCGCCCTCGACGATCCGCGAGCGGGCCGCGATGACCGCGTTCGCCTGCTGGCGGCGGAGCATCGCGTTGGCGATCTCCGGGGCGTAGGCGAGGTGGCTGATCCGGGCCTCGATGACCTCCACGCCGGCCTGCTGGAGGCGGTCCTGGATCTCGGTTCGAAGCTGGTCGGCGATCTCGACCTGGTGTGAGCGGAGGGCGATGTCGCCCTCGACGTGGGCGTCGTACGGGTGCGTCGTGGCCAGGTTCCGCAGCGCCGATTCGGCCTGCACGTGGACGAAGTTCTCGTAGTCGTCGACTTCGAAGAGGGCATCGGCCGTGTCGGTGACCTTCCAGACAACGACCGCGGCGATCTCGATCGGGTTGCCGGCGTGGTCGTTGACCTTGAGCTTGGAGGTCTCGAAGTTGCGCACGCGCAGGGAGATCTTCCGGCGCACGGTGAACGGGTTGACCCAGTGGAGACCCTGCGTGCGCACGGTGCCGGCGTAATGGCCGAAGAAGACGAGCGCGCGCGCCTCGTTGGGGTTGACCGGGGTGAGCCCGCCGAAGGCGACGCAGACAGCGACGAACGCGAGGGCGATGAGGATGATCCCGACGATCGCGGCGGCGCCGACCGCGGACCCTGCCGGCACCAGCACGGCCACGATGTACCAGATCATGAGCACGCCCAGCAGGATCGCGGCCGCCAGGAGGACGAGGAAGGTGGCGATGCCGGGCAGCGACCAGGCGGTGCGTTCCTTGTTCACGGGGAGCGGCTCCTTTCGCGCTGCGCCGACCACGGAGCGCAGAACGGCGCGCGATCAGGATGATATCAGATAGATACAAGAGCCGAGGCGAGATCGGCGCCGCCCGCGGAGCCGATCGGCGCTGCGGCGCCAGGAGGCTCGGGTTCCGCTCGCGTTTCCGTCAGGGCCGGCGACCAGGGCCGGCGACCGAATATCGCCGCATCCGATCAGATCGACGCCCGCCACGCTCCGAAACGCGGCCAAACCGCGGGTTCCCCGCGTTTCCACGCTCACGAGGGTCCGGCTTCATCGGCTGGCGCGATAACCGGTGACGCGCCGCGCCCCCGCCCGGCTCCCGACGCGCCCCACCCGCCCGACACAGGCCGGATTTCGGGCCACAGGACTCTGGCGGCCCGTGCCGACGCGGCGCGAACCTCTCCCCTTCGGCGGCAACCGCCGCCCATCTGCATACCCAGGTGACGAGCGATGGCTGGATTCGACGG
>JAZDPM010000251.1:0-2440 GCA_043797725.1 Chloroflexota bacterium | reverse complement strand
GGTCGTGGTTCGCGCGCCGGCGGCATAGCCCGCCCGCCCCTCCTCGACGGTCGCTGCCGAGTGGCCCAGCGAGGCGATCACACCCCGGCCTCGCAGCCAGCCGATCAGGTCCAGCGCGCCCGGGACCTCCGGGGCGATCGTGATCAGGCGCATCCCGTCGACGAGCGGCTCGAGCTCGCCGGTGGTGACCTCCGCCGGCACCCGGATGTGGGCCGGGTTCTGGGCGCCCTTCTTCGCGGCGGCGATGAACGGACCCTCCAGGTTGAATCCGAGCGGCCCGGCGCCGTCGTCGGGGGCGGCCGGCATCCAGCGCCGCACCCGTTCGGCAAACGACGCCAGCTCGCCGAGCGGCGCGGTGACGGCTGTCGGCAGGAACGAGGTGACGCCGTGCCGCAGCAGCGCGCGCGCCATCCCGTCGAGCGCGCCATCCGGGCCCATGGCGTCGTGGCCGCCCCGTCCATGGACGTGGACGTCGACGAAGCCCGGAACGACGTACGGGCCGCCCGCCGGGGCGTCCTCGAGCCCCACTTCCGCGATCCAGCCGTCGCGGACCACGATTCGTCCGGGGCGGACGTGCTCCTCGAGGACGAGCCGGCCGCGGACGACGAGCTCGCCGTTCACGACGCCGCCCCCGCTCCGGCGGGGTGCGCCCCGGCGGCGGCCGCGGCCCCCGCGCCGACCGGGTACGCGCCGGCGGCTTCGACCGCCTCCCACATGGCGGCGACGTTCTCCGCCGGCACGTTCGCCTGGATGTTGTGGACGGAGGCGAAGACGAAGCCGCCGCCCGGCGCCAGGTCGGCGACCCGTCCCTGCACCTCGGCGCGCACTTCGTCCGGCGTCCCGCTGCCCAGCACCCCCTGGGTGTCCACGCCGCCGCCCCAGAAGACGAGGTCGCGCCCGAAGTCGCGCTTCAGGGCCGCGGTCTCCATCCCGGCCGCCGAGACCTGCACGGGGTTGAGGACGTCGACCCCGATCTCGATGAGGTCGGGGAGCAGCTCCCGGATCGCCCCGCAGGAGTGGAAGAGGACCCTCGCTGCCGTCCGGGCGCGGATGAAGGAGACGAGCTCCGCGTGGAGTGGCTTCACCAGCTCACGATACGTCCGCGGCGAGAAGAGTGGCGTCGCCTGGCCGCCCAGGTCGTCTGCCTCGCCGACCACGTCCACCGCGTCGCCCAGCTCGGGCAGGATCGCCCCCCACCAGGCGAGCTTCACCTCCAGGACCCGCTCCATCAGCAACCTGGCGAGCGCCGGGTCGGCCGCGAGGTCCATGTAGCCGTCCTCGAACCCACGGAGACGGAAGAGCATCTCCGTGAGGCCGGCGCACACCGAGCCCACGTAGACGGCCCGGCCCTCCTCCCGGATCACCCGGCGGGCATCCTCCGCGACGCCGGCTCGCCGAGCGGGGTCAGCTCCGTCCGGCCAGGCGAATCGGGCCAGGTGGCCCGCGTCGATCTCGCCGGCCAGCGGCGCGGAGGCGGGATCGAACGCGAACGCGCTCCTCGGCATCCGCCGCCGGACGCCCCACTCGTCGACGAACGTCTGCTCGCCGCCCTCGTCGACGATCTCGCACCGGAAGCCGGACGGCGGGCGCGGCTCGACGCCCCGGACGTCGAGGCGGAGCGCCGCCGCGACGTCGTCGTCGACGACCGCGAGCTGCTGCGAGACGTCGCCCACGCGCACCTCGCGCTCCGGCATGGCGAGGGCGCGCCGCAGCCCGGCGTACGCGGCGACGTGGATCCCGGTCATGCGCACCGCCCCGAGATCGCGCGGGACGCGATCCGCCTCCTGGTGGTCGAGGGCGGCGCGGACCCGGGCCCGGGACTGCATGCCCGCCCTCAGCCGCGGCGCCCGGCATGGGCGGCGCCGTCGCCGGCCGCCTCTACCTCGAAGTCGACGTCGAGGGCGTAGCGGTCGGCCGGGTAGCGCGACTCGGTGGACTCCAGCGGGCGCCCGCGCAGGTCGACGATGACCCGCCGCTCGACGAGGAGCGGCGAGCCGGGCGGGATGCCGACGAGGCGCGCGTCATCGGGCGACGCCACCCCGGCGGCCAGCGTCGCCCGCCCCCGGGCCGGCACGAATCCCGCGCCCCGGAGCGCCTCGTGGAGCGATCCTGACTCGAGGTCGGCGTGCATGACGACCGCGGCGCACCGCCCGTGGAGGGCGACCGCCTCGAGGGCGATCGGCTGGTCGTCGGCCATCCGGATGCGAAGCAGCGCCACCACCGGCTCGCCGTCGCGGAGCCGCAGGTCGCGGACCTCGTCCGGCCGGGCCGGGCGCATCTCGCGGCGGAGGAGTCGCGAGTGGGGGACGCGTCCCTGGCGCCGCATCTCGTCGGAAAAGCTCATCAGGCAGTTCGCCCGGCGGTGCGACGGCGGGACGGCGACGAAGCTGCCGCGGCCGGGCTCGCGCCTGACGAGCCCCTCCGCCGCCAGGCGCTGGAC
>JAZDPM010000245.1:0-21729 GCA_043797725.1 Chloroflexota bacterium | reverse complement strand
TAGAGGTTCTCGACGCCGACGAGCTTCTCCATCTTGTCCACGCCGTCCTCGGTCGGCGAGACCGCGCGGTCCTTGAGGTCGACGAAGTAGTCGCCGCCCTCCTCGGCGCCCTCGGGACGCGGCTGCAGCTTCGGGACCAGGCGGGCGAAGGTGTGGTAGAGGTCGGCCGACTCCTCGGCCTGGCCGCTGATGATGAGGGGCGTCCGGGCCTCGTCGATGAGGATGTTGTCAACCTCGTCGACGATCCCGAAGAAGCGCTCCCGCTGGACCCGCTGATCCAGCTCCGTGACCATGTTGTCGCGGAGATAGTCGAAGCCGTACTCGTTGTTGGTGCCGTAAGTGACGTCGGCGGCGTAGGCCTCGCGCCGAGCGACCGGGCGCAGGTTGATGAGGCGCTCGTCGGTCGTCGGGAAGCCGGGCTCGAAGACGTACGCGGTGTCGTGGACGATGATCCCGAGCGAGAGCCCGAGGAAGTGGTAGATCGGGCCCATCCACTGGGCGTCGCGGCGGGCGAGGTAGTCGTTGACCGTGACGAGGTGGACGCCCCGCCCTGTGAGGCCGTTGAGGATCGCGGCGAGCGGCGCGACGAGCGTCTTGCCCTCGCCGGTCTTCATCTCGGCGATCTTCCCCTGGTGGAGGACCGTCCCGCCGATCAGCTGGACGTCGAAATGGCGCATTCCGAGGGTGCGCCTCATCGCCTCGCGGGCGCACGCGAAGACTTCGGGGAGGACGTCGTCGAGAGCGGCCTGGAGGCGCTCGTTCTCCTTCTTCCGGCGCGCCTTCACCATGTCGCGGCGGCGCTCGGGGTCGTGTTGGTCGTGCTCGTCCTGCGTCGGGCCGAAGTCGGCCTGTGCCTTCGCCAGCTCGGCCCGGATCGCGTCCGCGCGGGCCCGGATCTGCGCGTCGGACTCGCGCTCCAGCTCGGGCTCGAGCGCGTTGGCCGCGTCGACGAGAGGCTGGATCCGCCTGACCTCGCGGTCGTTCGAATCGACGAAACGGGAAAGGAAACCCATGACCATGGCCGGGCCAGTATAGGGGTGGGTCCGTTCGCGGGCCGGAGGCGAGGGCCAGTGCGAGAGCCGCCGGCGGGCCAGGGTTCCGTGCGGCGAGGTCCGAGCAACGCCCCTGCATCGTGTCAAATGCTCGCCACACGAACCGTACGTCGGCTGTGGCCCCGGCTCAGGGCGCTCCGGAGTCGCGCGATGCCTCTCCATGAGCGTGGGCCGGTCGCTCGACGGGTCTTGCACCGCGCTCGTCGAGCGCCGAACCCCGCATACGGTGCGCTTGGCGAACATCTGATAGGAAAGTCCGCCTGAGGCCCCACGTCGCGACAGGAGGCGGCCGCCCGGCCGGCGGTCAGTCGGTCGGGGTGTCGAGCCCGGTGGCCGGGAGAACGAGGACGAGCGGGTCGCCCGTGACCCCACCCGCGTCGCCGGCCAGGCCGCGCGTCTCCGCTCCCGGGCGAACCCGCTCCTCGATCGGGGCGAGGTCGCGCCGCAGCCGGTCCTCCAGGTCCTGGAGGAGGCCACCGGCGATCACCGAGACGCCGGTGGGGCGACGGTGCGCTCGCCGTCCGGGTGCCGGACGCCCCGCGGCGGCCGGCTCGCGCCCGGGCTGCTTCATCGCTACTTCCAGAAGCCGCTGCCGTACCCCACGAGCAGGAGGACGAACGTCAGCGCCCCGAGGCCGAGCCAGAAGAGGACCGCCACCGACGTCCGGGTCGGGTTCATCTCCGGGTTCTTGAGCGGCGGCAGGTTCCAGCGCGGCGAGTCGAGCTGGTCGCGCCAGTCCTTCGGAGTCTCTGTCTGCGGCTCGAGGCCGCCGTGGCCGTCGGGTCGGTGCAGCTGGAGGGTCATCGATCTCCCGGGGTGCTGGCCGGCGCGGTGCCGGCGGTGGAGGCAGGTGAAACGGCCCGGTCGTCGTCGACGAGCCGGGCGCGCTGTGGCACCAGGAGCTCCGTCACCTGGTGGGCGCCGGTTCGGGCGTCGATCGTGTGCTCGACGCCATCCTCCCAGAGGATCATCTCCTGGGTCAGCGTCACCTCCGACGAGAAGAGCGCCCCGACCGACTCGCCGCGGTGGATCCGCCGGATTGCCTCGCCGAAGAGCGGGGCGACGGAGAGCGTCGTGATCTGGGGGAGGCGCTTGTCCGGCGGCAGCGGGATCGAGTCCGTCAGGACCACCTCGCGCAGGCCGGCGGTGGCGATCCGGTCGGCCGCGTCGTCGGACAGGATGCCGTGCGTGGCGCAGGCGTAGATCTCCTCGACGCCTTCGAGCTGGAGTGCACGGACCACCTCGACGAGCGTGCCGGCCGTGTCGATCTCGTCGTCGACGAAGATCGCCCGCCGCCCGCGGACCTCGCCGATCACGTTCATTACCTCGGCGCGGTCCCGGTTGCCGACGCGCCGCTTCTCGATGATCGCCAGGGGTGCATCAAGGAGCTCGGCAAAGGTCCGGGCGCGCTTTGCGAACCCGAGGTCGGTTACCACGACGAGGTTCTCGAGGTGCTTCTGGCGGAAGTAGTTGGAGAGGAGGTGGACCGCCGTCAGCTCGTCGACCGGGATGTTGAAGAAGCCCTGGATCTGGCCCTGGTGGAGGTCCATGGAGAGGACGCGGTCCGCGCCGGCCACGGTGATCATGTCGGCGACCAGGCGAGCCGTGATCGGGACGCGCGGCTGGTCCTTCTTGTCCGAGCGGCCGTAGGCGTAGTAGGGGACGACAGCCGTGATCCGTCCCGCGCTGGCCCGCTTGAAGGCGTCGATCATGATGAGGAGCTCCATGATCGACTGGTTGACGGGGCGACAGGTCGGCTGGACGAGAAAGACGTCCTTCTCGCGGACGTTGTCCAGGATCTTGACGAAGATGTTCTCGTTGGCGAACGAGAAGACCTCGGCCTGGCCGACGGGCACGCCGAGATAGCGGCAGATCTTGCGGGCCAGGCCCGGGTTGGCATTCCCGGTGTAGACGTCGAACGAGTCGGAATACACGGGCGCCTCCTCCGCACCGAACCCCCTCACGAGACCGGGCCGCTCCCGGAGCCGGGCCCCGCGTCGGGGCCGTCATTGTCGCCCATGCCCTCGCGCTCCGCCAGCCCTTCGCTGAACGCGGCGATCCCGACGACGCGATCACCCCCGTTGAGGCGCATCGTGATCACGCCGCGGGCGCCCGACGAGTAGCGGTTGATGGTATTGGTCCGGGTCCTCACCACCTGGCCGCCGGCGCTGATGAGGAGGAGCTCCTCGTCGGCCTCGGTGACCTGCTGGACGGCCGCCACGCGGCCCGTCTTGCGTCCTTCGAGCGGGATCAGCATCACGCCCTGGCCGCCGCGGTGCTTGCGCCGGAACTCGGACAATGCCACGCGCTTCCCGTAGCCCGTCTCGGTCAGGACCAGGAGATCGCGCTCCGGCTGGACGACGCTCATCGAGACGACCTCGTCGCCGGCGCGGGCCAGGCGGATCCCGATCACCCCGGCCGCGTCGCGGCCCATGGCGCGGACCTCCGTCTCGGCGAAACGGGCGAGCTTGCCCAGCGCGGTCGCGATGATCACGTCGTCCCGACCGGCGGCGACGTCCACCCAGGCCAGCTCGTCGCCGTCTGCCAGCGTGATCGCCCGGATCCCCGAGGAGCGGACCTTCTCGAACTGCTCGAGCGGCGTCTTCTTGATCACCCCGCGGCGGGTCGCCATCACCAGGTAGCTGCCGGCCCTGAAGTCGGGGACGACGAGGGTCGCGGTGGGCGCCTCGCCGCCCTCGACCTGGACGCCGGGCAGGTTGATGATCGGGATCCCCTTCGCCTGGCGGCTGGCGTCGGGAACCGAGTGGACCTTGGCGGAAAAGACGCGGCCCCGGTTCGTGAAGAAGAGCGCCCAGTCGTGGGTGTTGGCCACGAGGAGGCTGTCGACCGCGTCCTCCTCGCGCGTGACGTGGCCGATGATCCCCTTTCCGCCGCGGCCCTGGCGACGGTAGGTGGCGACCGGCTGGCGCTTGATGTAGCCCCGGCGACTGATGGTGACGACGACGTCCTCGTCGGCGATCAGGTCCTCGTCGGTCATCTCGCGGCTGGAGTCGTCCACGACCCGCGTCCGCCGCTCCCCGGCGTACTTGCGCTTCAGCTCGGCCAGCTCGTCCTTGATGATGCCCAGGACGCGGGACGGGTTGGCGAGGATGTCCTCCAGCTCCGCGATCAGCTGGATGACGGCGAGGTACTCGTCCTCGATCTTCTTGCGCTCGAGGGCCGCCAGGCGGGCGAGGCGCATGTCGAGGATCGCCTGGGCCTGGATCTCGGAGAGCCCGAACCGCGCCATGAGGTTGTTGCGGGCGGTTTCGACGTCTGCCGACTCGCGGATCGTCCGGATCACCTCGTCGAGGTGGTCGAGGGCGATCTTGAGGCCCTCGAGGACGTGGGCTCGATCCCGCGCCTTGCCGAGGTCGAACTCGGTCCGGCGCCGGACGATCTCGCGGCGGTGGTCGACGTGGTGGGCAATGACCGACTTGAGGGGGAGCGTCTGGGGCTGGCCGTCGACGAGAGCCAGCATGTTGAGGTTGAAGGCCAGCTGCATCGCCGTGTGCTTGAACAGGTTGTTCAGCACCGTGTGCGGGTTGGCGTCGTTCTTGATCTCGATGTAGATCCGCATCCCGTCGCGGTCGGACTCGTCGCGAAGGTCGGAGATGCCCTCGATCCGCTTGTCCTTCACGAGGTCCGCGATCTTCTCGAGGAGCGTCGCCTTGTTGACCTGGTACGGCAGCTCGCTGACGATGATCGCCACCCGGTCACGCCGGGCCTCCTCGAACGCGACCTGGGCCCGCATGACCACGCGCCCATGGCCGTGGGCGTACATCTGGCGGATGGCGTCCACCGTTTCCGTGAGCCCCGTGATGGCGTTCCTCTGCTGCTCGTAGCGGAAGATGGACCCGCCGGTCGGGAGGTCGGGGCCCTTCACGAAGGCGCACAGGTCGTCGGAGGTGAGCTCGGGGTCGTCGATCAGCGCGATCTCGGCGTCCACGATCTCGCCGAGGTGGTGGGGCGGAATGTTGGTGGCCATCCCGACCGCGATTCCCGAGGAGCCGTTGATGAGCAGGTTCGGCAGCTTCGCCGGAAGGATCGTCGGCTCGCGGTGCTGGCCGTCGTAGGTGTCGGCGAAGTCGACCGTCGCCCGGTCGATGTCGGCGAGCATCTCGGCCGCGATCGCCGTCAGGCGCGCCTCCGTGTAGCGCATCGCCGCCGCCGAGTCGCCGTCCACCGAGCCGAAGTTGCCCTGCCCGTCGACGAGCGGGTAGCGCATCGAGAAATCCTGGGCCAGGCGGACGAGGGTGTCGTAGATTGCCGAGTCGCCGTGCGGGTGAAGCTTCCCCATCGTCTCGCCGACAATCGCGGCGCACTTCCGGAAGGAGCTCGTGGCCGAGAGGCCCATCTCCCCCATCGTGTAGAGAATCCGGCGGTGGACAGGCTTGAGCCCGTCGCGGACGTCCGGCAGGGCGCGGGCCACGATCACGCTCATCGCGTAGTCGAGGTAGGACGTCCGCATCTCGTCCTCGATGCGGATCGAGCGGACGTCGCCCAGGTTGTCGGTCACGGTCTCGTTCTCCGGTTGCAGGCGGCGGGTCGGCGGTTCATGGAAGCGGTGCCTGCGTGGCCGGGCGGCCCGGGCTCGCGGCGAGGAAGGCGGCGGCCGCGGCAGCTGCGATCGACGTGGACGGAGCCCCCGGCGTTCGCCGGACGCCGGCCAGCGTGGCCCGGATCGCCTCGCCGTCGGCGGCGGGCAGCTTCGTCAGCGTGTCCCGCAGCACCCACGCCCGGTGGCCGTCCCCGGCCGCCGCCGCGTCGCGGGCCTCGGTGCGGCAGAAGGCGGCGACCGGGGCCGGGTCGACCCTGGCCAGCTCTCGCAGCGCCCACGAGAGCGACTTCTGTACCATCGCCTCGGCGTCGCCCAGCAGCTGCCCTGCGAGGTCCAACCCCCGTGCGATCACGGACGCGGAACGCCCGGATGGGTGGCCCACGTGGGGGATGGTGGCGATCGTGGAGCCGACGAGCCGGCGCTCCCAGCGGCTGCGGCTGTAGACGAGATGCTCCAGCTCAGCCCAGCGGTACGGCTCGTGCAGGATCCCCGCGGCGGTCACGCCGGCCAGCGTGTCGACCGTGATCCAGTCGTCGGCGTCGCGCCCGATCCGCCGGATCGCCTGCCATGCCCGCTCGGGATCGTCGGCGACGATCCAGCCGAGGACGTGGATCGCCAGCCAGCGCAGCTCGCGGACTTCGTCGCCTGCCAGCGTCTCGGCTACCACGAGAAGCCGCGCCGGGCCGATTCCCCGGGCCTCCCGGCGGAGGCCGGCCGCCACCGCGGCGAGGAGCGGCGTCCGGATGCCCAGCGTGGGGCCGATCCCCGGTGCGACCCGTCGCTGGCCTGCGCCGTACGCCGGATCGGCGATCGCGGCGAGGCCCGTGCGCGCGGCGTCGGCGAACGCACGCGGGTCGTCGAGGTTGGCGGCGAGGGCCCGCCCCAGGGCGCGTGCCGCCGACAGGTGGTCGGCTACGAACGCGCGGGCGACCGCCGTGGTCGCGGTCGGACCCCCGCCCACCACGCCCGCGGTCGCGGGCATGGCCGTCGCCGGCGTCACGGTTCCCCCGGGAGCGGCGTCCTCGGGCACCAGCCGGAGGCGGTAGCGTGCCTTCAGTGCCTCGCGCTGCGCCTCGGGAGCTGCCACGTAGAGGGCCTCGGCCGTGGCGTAGACGTCGCCGGTCTCCCGGTCCACGAGGCGGGCGCTCGTCGTGAGGAGGCGCCGCCGCCGCACGATCAGCCGTCCCTCGCCCCGAAGGCGGGCGCCCACGGGGACCGGGCGCTTGTACTCGATCGAGAGCTTCGCGGTGTAGCCCCAGGCATCCGCCCGGGCCAGCGCCCAGCCCATCACCTCGTCGAGGATCGTGGCCACGATCCCGCCGTGGGCGATCCCCTCCCAGCCACAGAAGTCCGGAAGGAGGGTGAGCTCCGTCCAGCAGGTGTCCCCGGCGACGTGGAGGACGAGGTGGAGGCCGTGGTCGTTGAGCGCGCCGCAGGCGAAGCAGGCGTGCGGCGAGACCTCGTAGCGGCCGACCGCCGTCACGACGTCAGACGTCAAGGTTGCGGACCTTGCGCGCTTCAGACTTGATGAAGTCCCTGCGCGGCGCCACCTTCTCGCCCATGAGCATCGTGAAGACCTCGTCGGCCTCGACCCGGTCGTCGACCTCCGCTCGCAGGAGCGTCCGCGTCTCCGGGTTCATCGTGGTCTCCCAGAGCTGGTCGGCGTTCATCTCGCCGAGGCCCTTGCAGCGCGGGACGGTGACGCTCTAGGCGCTGAGCTTCTTCCGCGCCGCCTCGCGCTCCTTGTCGCTCTGCGCGTAGAGCGTCTGCTTCCCGGTGCTGACCCGGTAGAGCGGCGGCTGGGCGATGTACAGGTGGCCGTTCTCGATCACCTGCGGCATGTGGCGATAGAAGAACGTCAGGAGCAGCGTCCGGATGTGGGCGCCGTCCACGTCGGCGTCGGTCATGATGATGACGCGGTGGTAGCGGAGCTTGGCGAGGTCGAAGGTCTCGCCTATGCCGGCGCCAAGGGCGATGATCAGGGGCCGTACGTTCTCGCTCGAGAGCACCTTGTCGAGCCGCGCTTTCTCGACGTTGAGGACCTTGCCTCGCAACGGGAGGACGGCCTGGAAGCGGCGATCGCGCCCCATCTTCGCCGAGCCGCCAGCCGAGTCGCCCTCGACAAGGTAGAGCTCGCTTCTCGCGGGGTCACGCTCCTGGCAATCGGCGAGCTTGCCCGGCAGCGACATCCCCTCGAGGGCGCCCTTGCGGATGACCAGGTCGCGCGCCTTGCGCGCGGCCTCCCGCGCCCGTGCTGCCGTCAGGCTCTTCTCGATGATTCGCCGACCGTCGGCCGGGTTCTCCTCGAGGTGCTGGGCGATCCCCTCGGCGACCGCGGCCTGGACCTGGCCCTTGACCTCGGCGTTGCCAAGCTTCGCCTTGGTCTGGCCCTCGAACTGCGGGTCCACGAGCTTCACGGAGACTACCGCCGTCAGGCCCTCGCGGACGTCGTCACCGGAGAGGTTGGCGTCGTTGTCCTTGAGGATCCCGGCCCGCCGGGCCCAGTCGTTGAGCGAGCTCGTCAGGGCGGCCCGGAACCCCGTGATGTGGGTCCCGCCGTCTGCCGTGTTGATGTTGTTGGCGAAGGCGAAGACGTTCTCCGTGAAGGAGTCGTTGTACTGGAGGGCGACCTCGACCGTCGTGGCTCCGTCGCGCCGCTCCACCGCGATCGGCCGCGCGTGGAGCACCTCCTTGTGGCGGTTGAGATGGCGCACGAACGAGACGATGCCCCCCTCGAAGTAGAAAGAGCGCTCGCGGTCCGCGCGCTCGTCGAGCAGGGTTATCCAGAGCCTCTTGTTGAGGTAGGCGGACTCGCGGAGGCGCTGGGCGATCGTCTCGAAGCCGAAGTCGATGGCGTCGAACACCTCGGGATCGGCCCGGAAGGCCGTCCGGGTCCCCTTGCGGGATCCCTGCGGCCCCACCTTCGTGACCGGCGTCGAGGGCTTGCCACGGACATACTCCTGCGCCCAGACGTGCCCGTCGCGGGCGGTCTCGACGCGCAGCCACTCGGAGAGCGCGTTGACCACGCTGACGCCCACGCCGTGGAGGCCGCCCGACACCTTGTAGCCGCCGCCGCCGAACTTGCCGCCCGCGTGGAGAATCGTGTGGACGACTTCGAGCGCGTCCTTGCCGGTCGCGTGCCTCCCGACCGGGACGCCGCGCCCGTCGTCGGTCACCACGACCGTCGCGTCGGCGAGGATGCGCACCTCGATCCAGGTGGCGTGCCCGGCCATCGCTTCGTCGATGGAGTTGTCCACGACTTCCCAGACGAGGTGATGGAGCCCCCGCGCGTCGGTCGAGCCGATGTACATGCCGGGCCGGCGGCGCACCGCCTCGAGCCCCTCGAGGACCTGGATGCTGGCCGCCGTGTACTCGCCCGCACCCGCGCCGCGACGGGACCGCCCGCCACCGGGCTTCGTGGCAGCGGGAGTCGCTGGAGCCCGATCCGTCACCCGTTCCCTCCGGTCAACCGCTCGTAGAGCCGTCCCAGCTCCTCGTCGCTGTACCACTCGATGATGATCCGGCCTCCGCGCCGCGATCGCGCCAGGCGCACCTTGGTTCCGAGCGCTCGCCGGAGGTCGTCCTCGACGCGCTCGATCTCCGCGTCGGCCGGGCGGGCCGCGGTCGTCGCCCTGGCCGGCCCGCCGCCTTCGCGCAACCGCCGGGCGAGCTCCTCGACCTGCCGGACCGACAGGCCGCGCGCGATCGCCAGGCTGAGAATCTCGCCCTGCGCCAGTGGGGCGAGGCCGAGCAGCGCACGGCCGTGGCCCTCGCTGATCCGCCCCGCCTCGATGGCAGCCTGCACCGCCGGCTCGAGATCGAGGAGGCGCAGCGTGTTTGCGATGGTCGGCCGGGCCTTACCGACGCGGTCGGCGATCGCTTCGTTCGTCAAGCCGAACATATCGCGAAGCTGGCGGTACGCACGCGCGGCGTCCATCGCGTTCAGGTCCGTCCGCTGGAGGTTCTCCACCAGCGCGAGCTCGAGTTGATCCTGCTCGCTGGCCTGCCGGATGAGCGCGGGAATCCGCTCCAGCCCCGCCATCTGGGCCGCCCTCAGGCGCCGCTCGCCGGCGACGAGACGGTACCCGTCCAGCGTCTCCGTGACGAGGACGGGCTGCAGGACGCCGTGGGCCGCGATGCTGGCCGCAAGCTCGCCGAGCGCCTCCTCCGCGAAGGAGGTGCGCGGCTGGTATGGGTTGCGCTCGATCTGGTCGAGGGGGATCTCCGCCGGGCCCGGCGTCGAGGCAACAGCCCGGGGGATCAGCGCCGCGAGCCCGCGACCGAGAGACGCCGTTCGCGGCCGGGCGCTCATGCCGCGCCACCGATCGCGTGGCGCACCCCGCGCGCGTGAAGCTCGGTGGCCAGGGCACGGTAGGCGGTTGCGCCGCTGCTGTCCGGCGCGTACCTGGCGATGGGCAGGCCGTGGCTGGGCGCTTCCGCGAGACGAACGCTTCGGGGGACCACCGTCGCGTAGACGGCGTCTGCAAAGTGGCGCCGAACTTCGGCGGCCACCTCCGCGGAGAGGTTCGTCCGCGCGTCGAACATCGTCAGGACGACCCCGTTGACGGCCAGCGCGGGGTTCAGGTGATCGCGGACGAGGTGGATGGTCGCGATCAGCTGGCTGAGGCCCTCGAGCGCGTAGTACTCGCACTGGAGCGGCACCAGGACCGCATCGGCCGCCGTCAGCGCGTTCACCGTCAGCAGGCCCAGGGACGGCGGGCAGTCCACGAAGACGTAGTCGTACGCGCCCGCAACCGGCGGCAGGAGGCGGGCGAGCCGCCGTTCGCGCTGGGGGAGCACGGCAAGCTCCACCTCGGCCCCGGCGAGGGCGATCGACGAAGGCACGAGATGGAGGCCCGGGATGTCGGTCGGGGCTGCGAGATCGCGGAGGGGCACGCCGTTGACGAGCGCGTCGTACACCGACCGTCCCTCGGCTGCGCGCGCGGCTCCGAGGCCGCTCGTGGCATTGCCCTGGGGGTCGAGGTCGATCACGAGGACGCGCGCGCCATCGGCGGCAAGGTAGGCGGCAACGTTGACGACGGTCGTCGTCTTCCCGACGCCGCCCTTCTGGTTGGCGCAGGCAATCGTCTGGCCCATCTACCGTCCAGTCTGATCGGGGATCACGATCGTGAAGTCTACCATCGGGGCCCCGTTCCTTCCTCCGCGCCGCCTCGGAATCGCCCGCGGACGCTCGTCCGGAGCCTTCTCGACCGACCCGCCGGCGACCCCGACGAAACGCCCTCCGGGCCCAAGTCTGCCCGTCGTCGCTCACCCGCCACTTCACCCCGACTTTGTCCTGGCCTACCCGCGTCTCGTCGCGGCTATCCGGTGCCCGTGGCTCCGTCTGTTCGCACCTTCCCGCCATGGATCCTGTTTCACGTGAAACGGCGTCGTTGGGAGGCAGGTCCACCAGTACGGGTCTCCCGGCCAGTTCTGAGCGGCGCAGCCCTGCGTCCCGTCGCACGGGGCCCTGCGTCCCGCCCCGCGCGGCGTCCGGGTGGAGGGCCCCCGTCGGCAGCCCTAAGGCCCTCGTTGCCCCATTTCGAGGGCCGTCGGTATACTCGGTCCGCAGATCCCGTGATCGTGCCGGGTCGATCCGGCGATCACGGGCGAACTGAGGAACGACCGTCTTGAGCCTGGTCCTCGCCGCGGTCGGCGCCGCAGTGGCTGCGCTCATCCAGTCAACCGTCCTGCCCTTCGCTGCCGCAGGCGGCGGGGGCCTCGATCTCGTCCTCGTCATCGCCGTCGTCTGGACGATGGCGCTGGGCCTCGAGGGTGGCCTGGTCTGGGCCTTCCTCGGAGGGCTGGTCATCGACGTACTGCTGATGCGGCCGCTTGGGCTGACCGCGTTCATCGACCTCCTCGCCGTCGGCGCCGCCTGGGTGATCGGCCGTGTCTTCGTGCGCGCCCTGTACCCCGTGATCGTGGTCGCCGCCGCAGGGCTGACGGCGCTCGCCGCCCCGCTCACGGTCCTCGTGTACCAGGCGCTGCGCGACGTCCCGGACGGTGTCGACCCGACCGCGGGTCTCGTGCGTTCCACGATCCTCGCGGCGATCGTCGCGGCTCTCGTGGCCCCCCTCGCGCTCGCTCTCGCGCGACGGACCGACGTCGAGGAAGCTGAGCGGGTGGACTGGTGAGCGTCCTCGAGCAGCCCCTGTCCCACCAGCGGCGGCCCGGCCGCTTCGCAGTCTTCGGCCTCGCCGTCGTTGTCGTCATGAGTGGGCTGACGCTCCGCCTCTCTTCGATGCAGCTGACCGAGTCGGCCCAACCAGGCGGTGTGCCCGCGGGCGGGGCCGGCGAGCCGCGTCGAACGGCCCTGCAGCCAGTCGCGTCGACTCGTGGGCTCATCTACGACCGCGCCGGCAGGCCTCTCGTCGCCAACGTGCCGACGTTCACGGTGCGCGTGCGCCCCGCCGATCTGCCGCTCTCCCGGCGGCCGGAGGTCGTGGAGCGCCTGGCGGGACTGCTCGACACGACCCCGGGGGCCATCAACGCGACCCTGGACGCGGGCTCCGCTTCGCGCTTCGACGCCGTCGCGATCGCCCGCGACGTTCCGGAGACGACCGCTCGACTGATCGCCGAAGACGGCTTGACTCTTCCCGGGGTGGAGGTGACGGTCGAACCGCGCCGCGACTACCTCACCAGCGCGCTGTTGACCCAGGTCGTCGGCTACACCGGGGCCCTCTCCCCCGAAGGCTACGTGGAGCTCGCGAAGGAGGGCTACCTCGGCGACGACCGGATCGGCAAGGCCGGCGTGGAGCTGGCCTACGAAGCGGAGCTGCGCGGGACCTACGGCACCGAACGCGTCGAAAAGGACGGGACCGGGCGCACGGTCCGCGTGATCGGCATCGAGACGCCGCCCACCGCCGGCAGCTCCCTCGTCCTGACGATCGACACGAAAGAGCAGAACCTTGCCGAGAGGGCCCTCAAGTGGGGTCTCGACACGGCGGGCCTCAAGAGCGGCGCCATGGTGGTGCTCAACCCACAGACCGGCGAAGTGCTCGCCATGGTGAGCCTCCCAACCTACGACGCCAACCAGTTCTCCCGCGGGATCACGAACGCGCAGTTCAAGGCCCTGCTCGACAACCCGCAGAAGCCGCTCATCAACCACGCGATCGGCGACATCCAGCCGCCGGGCTCCACGTACAAGCTCGTGACGGCCGTTGCCGGCCTCACCGACAAGCTCATCACCACCACGTCGACGATCACCAGCAAGCCGTACGTCGAGTTGGGGGGCACCAAGTTCTGGGACTGGAACAGGCAGGGCTGGGGCCCCCTGACCATCACCGAGGGCTTCGGCCGCTCCAGCGACACCTACTTCTACCAGCTTGCCGACCTCGTCGGCATGGAGCGCTTGGCCTACTGGGCGCAGCAGCTGGGGTTCGGCAGCCCGACCGGGATCGACCTCCCGTTCGAGGCAGCCGGCCTCGTTCCGACCAACGAGTGGAAGATGGATCGCTTCGGCCTGCCGATCTACCCGGGCGAGGTGCTCCAGGCCGGCATCGGCCAGGGCTACGACCTCGCAACCGTCCTCCAGGTGGCCAACGCCTATGCCGCCGTCGCCAACGGCGGGAAGCTCTATGAGCCCCAGGTGGTCCGGGAGATCCGGGGAGCGGATGGAACCGTCGTCCGCCCATTCACGCCAAAGCTGATCCGCAAGATCAAGGCACCGGCGGCAGTCTTCACCACGATGCGCGAGGCCGCCCGCCGCGTCGTGACGATCCGCCACACGTACAACATGGCCGACCTGCCCATCGTCGTGGCCGGCAAGACCGGCACAGCCGAGTTCGGCATCCGGGACAAGAACGGCGTGCTGCCGTACAGCCACTGGTTCGCCGGGTTCGTGCCCAAGAACGCCTGGAAGAAGGACAACCCGTCCGGCAGCGTCACGAAGCCCGACGCGCAGCTCGCCTTCGCCGTCTTCACCTACGACTCGCGGACGCTGGGCAACGTTGCCACCGAGGTGGCCAAGTACTACCTGCAGCTCCACTTCGGGATCAAGGAGGACTACCGGATCCCGGAGCTCCTGAAGCGGACCAACTTCTACCAGGGCCGCACCTGATGGGCGTCCTGCGCGTCGAGCGGGGTGCTGCCTCGGGCCTTGCGGCGAAGGCCTCGGGCGTCGCCTGGCGCGACTACGACGTCCAGCTGACGGTCTACGCGGTGCTCCTGGCCGCGATCGGACTGGCGATGGCCTACAGCAACACCACCACCCAGCTCGGGGAAGCCCTCGTCGCCGGCACGACGTTCGCGCGCGGGCTCGTCTGGGCGGGCCTGGGCCTCGTCGTCTACGCGGCGGCGACCGTCTTCGACTACCGCTGGCTGCGGACCCTGACGTGGCCCATCTACGCGACGAACCTGGTCCTCCTGGTCGCCACCCTCCTGCTCGGCGACGCGGACGCGGCCTCGTCGCGCTGGATCTCGGTGCTCGGCTTCCAGTTCCAGTTCAGCGAGCTGGCCAAGATCCTGATGATCATCGTGCTCGCGCGCTACCTGGCCGACCGGGAGCGGAGGCTCGACTCGCCGACCTCGATCCTGGGGGCGTGCCTCGTCGTCGCCCCGCCGTGGATCCTCGTCCTGCTCCAGCCCGACCTCGGGTCGTCGCTCGTCTTCTTCGCGATCCTCGGGGGGATGCTCTTCATGGCCGGCGCGAGCCTGCGCTGGCTGGGGGCCCTTGCCGCCGCCGGCTTGGCCCTGTTGCCGCTGGTCTGGACCTATGTGCTCCACGACTACCAGCGGGAGCGCCTGACGAGCTTTCTCGACCCCGGGCGTGACCCGCTGGGCGCCGGCTTCCAGCTGCTGACGGCTCAGAAGGCCGTCGCCTCGGGCGGCCTCCTGGGGACGGGCCTCACCAACGGGGCCCAGAACCAGTCGGCCCTCCTGCCGGTCCAGACCACCGACTTCGTCTTCGCGATCCTGGCCGAGGAGCTCGGCTTCGTGGGCTGCGTGGTCGTCCTCCTGCTCTTCACCGCCCTGATCTGGAGGGTGCTCGCCATCGCCTGGGGCTCGCGCGACCCGTTCGGCCTGATGGTGGGGGCCGGGATCGCCTCGATGATCCTCTTCCAGCTGACCGTGAACGTCGGGATGGTCCTCGGGATCATGCCGATCACCGGGATCCCCCTCCCGTTCATCACCCACGGCGGCTCGTCCCTGATCAGCATGGCCATAGGGCTGGGTGTCCTGCAGGGCATCGCCATACGCCAGCAGCGAGCGGAGTGGTGACGCCCGGGCAGGACTCGGACCGCAGTGCGCTCGCGGGTCCCGCGGCGTGCCGGACCGGTCCAGTCTGCCCGACCAGGTGGACGACATCCCCGCCCAGCCTCGGCGGCTGACGGGGCCGGCCGGATCGGGGACCCCGCCCACCTCGGGGTCCCCTATCCTGTCTGACCCATGAGCCCGATCTTCGCCAGCCTCGAGCCTGCGCGCCTTCTCGCCCCCCCGCCGCTGGCTACCGGCTCTGGCGGGTCGCTCGAGATCATCGTGGGCCTGTTCGTCCTGATCCTGGGCGCGAAGCTCGGCGAGGAGGTCTTCCGGCGGCTCGGCCAGCCGGGCGTGATCGGCGAGCTCGCCGGCGGCTTCATCGTGGGCCCCTATGCCCTGGGGCTCGTCGTGCCGGGCGAGACGGCGACCACCCTCGCCGAGGTTGGCGTGGTGATCCTGATGTTCGCGGTCGGCATCGAGATCAAGACGGACCAGTTGCTGCAGGTCGGTCGCCCGGCACTCATCACGGCCGTGCTGGGCGTCGTCTTCCCGCTCGCAGCCGGCGCGGCGTACGCCCTGGTGACCGGCGAGGCGCCCGGGCCCGCCGCCTTCGTGGGCCTGGTGCTGGCCGCGACGAGCATCGGCATCACCAGCCGCGTCCTCGCGGGGATGGGTGTCCTGCACCGGACGTTCAGCCGAATCATCGTCGGCGCGGCCGTGATCGATGACGTCCTCGCCCTCGTCCTCATCACCATCCTCACGGGCGCGACCGAGGGCGACCTCTCGATCGCGACGCTGGGCCTCGTCGTCGCGGCGGTCGGGTTCGTGGTCCTAGGCTTTGCCATTGCGCGTCGGGCGCGCGGCGTCCGCAGCGAGGTGTTCACCTGGCCGCTGTTCGCCGACACGCCGCTCGTGCCCGCGTTCCTGCTCATGCTGGCCCTGGCCATCCTCGCCGGGTTCATCGGCCTGGCCGCGATCATCGGCGCCTTCGTCGCCGGCCTGATCATCGCGGAGACGGAGGCGCAGGACGAGATCGAGCACGAGATCAAGCCGCTGGCCTCGATCTTCACGCCCATCTTCTTCGCCGTCACGGGTGCCCAGGTGGACCTCGGAGCGCTACTCGACCCGCAGCTGGCCATCGCGGCGGTCGTGCTCGCGGTCATCGGCATCGTGACCAAGGTCGTCGCGGGCGTCATCGCGACCTGGCCCAGCGGGCGCTGGAGCTCGCTCACGGTGGGCGTGGGGATGGTGCCCCGGGGCGAGGTCGGCATCGTGGTGGCGGGCCTGGGCCTGTCCACCGGCCTCCTGGCGCCGGCGCTGTTCAGCGTATGCCTGGTCGCGGTGGTCATCACCATGATCGTCGCGCCGTTCATGCTCAACGTGACCATCCCGCGGGCCGTCGCCGAGGAGCGTGCCGCGGCCGAGAAGCGGGCCGTCGCCGCGGAGAAGGCCGCCGCCGAGGCCGAGGGCGCCTAGACTGGCCCCGGGGCGTCGTTGGCCCCGTCCGGCCGACGGTCGCCGGGCCCATCGTCCGCGCCGTCCATCCGGGCGTCCGGCCTGCCGATGGCAACCGCTGGGCCGGCTGCCCCGGCCGCCTCGCGTGTCGCGGCAGGATCGGCTCCCCCGGGCGTCGCCGGGAGCGGCTCGAGGTCGGCCATGCCGACGTCGGCGGCGGCCCGCGCGACGTCGGTTGCCGCCACTGCCGGACTCATCCCGGCGGCGCGCCGGAAGGCATACACGTAGATGCTGCGCAGCGTGGCGGCCACCGGCAGCGCCAGGATGGCACCCAGGAGGCCGGCGATCGCCCCGCCGAGGATCAGGGAGAAGATCACCGCGGCCGGGTGGAGGTCGGTGGCGTCGCCCTGGATCTTCGGGACGAGGATGTTGTTCTCCAGCTGCTGGACCACGGTGTAGAGGACCAGCGCTGCCACGATCCCGGGGATCCCCGCGGTGGAGCCCAGGAGGACGGCCGGCACCGCCGCGATGATGGGGCCGATGACCGGCAGCAGCTCGAGGAGGCCGGCGATCACGGCGAGGAGGACGGCGAAGCGGCTGAAGACCGGGTCGACCCAGGCCCCCAGGAGGAGGAGCCCGGCGAACGTCCCGAGCCCGACGACGAGGCCCAGGATGACCTGGGCACGGATCCACGAGCCGAAGACCCGGCGCACGATCCCCAGCACGATCCTGGTGTCTGCCCGCCAGGCCAGCGGCACGGCGCGATCGAAGCCGCGGGCGAGGGCCGGCCGGTCCCGGAGGATCCAGAAGGCCCAGACGGGGATGATCAGGTAGCCGAAGACGGAGCCGACGAGCCCGAGGGCCGAGCTGAAGAGGGGTCGCGCGACCGACGGGAGCAGCGAGCCGATGCTCGCGAGCAGGTCCCGCAGCGCCTCGTCGACCGCCTCCCTGATGTCGGCCGGCAGGGCCAGGCGATCCCACCAGGCGAAGGCCTCGCCGATGCGCTCGTTGAGCATCTCCGCGTAGCGCGGCGCGTCCTGGGCGAACGCCCGCACCTGCTCGACGAGCGGCCCGACCAGGAGCAGGAACAGCTCTGCGAGGGCGAGGGCCACCGCGACGTAGACGAGCAGGACCACGAGCGACCGGGGCGCCCGGCGACCGGCGATCCGCACCCGCGCCAGCCGCTCCACGACCGGGTCGAGGAGGTAGATGAAGAGCAGGCCGACCACGAACGGGGCGAGGACGTCGCGGCCGAGCCAGAGGAGGATCCCGAGTGCGCCGACTCCGGCGAGGAGGACGAGAACGCGCCGGGAGGGTGCCGGCAGGCTGGTCGAGGCGGGCGGTGCTGCGGGTGCCTCCATCCTTCCGGCAGACTATCAGACGTGAGAGTGCCGCCCGAGCCCCCGCCCGACCCCCCGTCCGTCGCTCGCCTCGCCCGGCAGCGATGGCGCCTGGCGGTCGCCGTGCCCGCCGCGACGGGCACGGGAGAGCCCGCCTTGGGCGGGCGGGGCTGGGCGGGGATCATCGCCGCGTCCGGGCTGCCGGCCGCCCGCGATGGCGCAGGTCGAGGCCGGGTCATGACCGCGGCGCCGCTCCCGCTGGGGATCGCCGGCGAGCGAGAGGTCGTCGACATCTACCTTGCCGAGCGGCTGCCCGTCGCCGACGTGCGGGCCGCGGTCTCCGCCGCCCTGCCCCCCGGTTGGTCCCTCGTCGATCTGCACGACGTCTGGCTCGGCGCCCCGGCGGCGCCCGCCGCCGTGGTCGCCGCCGACTACCGCGTCGTGGTGGCCGGCGCGCCGCGTTGGGCGCTCGAGGGGGCCGCGCTTGCGATCCTCGGAGCGGCGGCGCTGCCGCGCGAACGGCGACGGGAGAAGAAGCCGGCGGCCTATGACCTGCGCCCGTTCCTCCTGCGGCTGGCGGTGCGCGACAGCGACGCCTCGGGCGTCACGCTCGCGATGCGCCTTCGTCACGGTGCAGAGGGCGTGGGCCGTCCCGAGGAGGTCGTCGCGGCCCTCGGGGAGCCGCCGGCCGCCCCGTTCCCGTCTCCGCTCGAGGTGCGCTCCGTCGTGCGTGAACGCGTGGTGCTCGCCGACGACCCGGACGCCCCCGGCTGACGCCTGACCGCCTCGCGCAGGCGAGCGACACGATCCGCAGCGGCCCCCGATGTGCGCGGCGCTGCCCGGCGCCCGGGGCGGCCACCCGGTCGGGACGTCCGACCCCGCGGGGACCTGCCGGGCGGCTCTCGCACGCCACGGCCGGCGCCGTCATCCTCGCCTATTGGCGGTGCGGGCAGGCCCTGTCTCGGGTCCCGGCTCGGCGCACCGTGTGCCACGAGATCATGGAGGTGCGCCGTGGCCGGCGCGATCGAGCTGCGTGGCCTGACGCGGTGGTACGGGAAGCGGCGCGGCGTCATGGACCTCGACGTCACGGTCCGGGAGGGCGAGGTGTTCGGCTTCCTCGGCCCCAACGGCGCCGGCAAGACGACGACGATCCGGATGCTCCTGGGGCTGATCCGGCAGAGCGCCGGGACGGCCACCATCTGGGGCCTCGACGCCTGGCGTGACGCGCCCGCGGTCCACCGGAAGGTGGCCCACCTGGGCAGCGACCCCGGTTACCTGGGCGGTCTCACGGCGGCCCAGACGCTGGATCACCTCGGCGCGCTGCGCGGCGTGAAGAGGGGCGCCTGGCGGCCCCTGGCCGAACGGCTGGACCTGGACCCAGGCGTCCAGGTGAAGAAGCTGTCCCGCGGCAACCGCCAGAAGGTCGGGGTCGTGCAGGCGTTCATGGGCGGCGAGCCCCTGCTGGTCATGGACGAGCCTTCGACCGGGCTGGATCCCCTGATGCAGCGCGAGTTCCTCGCCCTGGTGGCCGAGGCCCGGACTGCCGGCCGGACGGTCTTCCTCTCGTCGCACAACCTGACGGAGGTCGAGCGGGCGTGTGACCGCGTGGCCATCATCCGCGAGGGCCGCCTGGTGAAGACCGCGACGGTCGCGGCCCTCGTCGGCGATCACACGCGCTCGGTCAACCTGGTCCTGGCCAGGCCGGCTGAAGACGGGACGTTCGACCTGTCCGGAGTGACCGTCCTCTCGAGCACGGGCCAGGATGTCCACCTCATGGTCCGCGGGGACGTGAATCCGCTCCTGGGCCGCCTTGCCGGCCTCGAGGTCCGCGACATCGCCATCTCGACGCCGGACGTGGAGGACCTCTTCTTCCGGTACTACGACGGATCCGTCGCCGGCTCCGAGAGCCGGACGGCCGCGGCCGCGGATTCCGGGGCCTCCGGGGAGGTGTTGCCATGACAGCGCTCACGTTCCGCCTCGAGCTGCGCCGCAGTCGCCTGCTCGCGCTCTGGATGGCCCTGGTCGTCCTCGCCTACGGCGGGGTTATCGCCGCCATGTACCCGATCCTCAGGGAGAACTCCCAGCTCCTCGACGACTACATGAAGATCCTCCCCAAGGAGCTCCTGGCAGCCTTCGGGATGTCGGGCACCCTGACCGACCCCGGCGTCTTCTTCAGCACCTACATCGGCAGCTTCCTGTGGCCGGTCATCGCCGCCGTCGCGGCTATCGTGCTGGCAACCCGCCCGGTCGCCGCCGACGTCGAACGGGGATGGGCCGACATCATCCTCGGGACGCCGTTGACGCGAACCCGCAGCCTGGTCGCGGCGATCGTCTCGCAGGCTCTCGTCCTCGCCGCGCTCGCGCTGGCGGCGCCAGCCGGCGTCCTCCTCGGAGGCGCGATCGTCGGTGCCGGATTCGATGCCGTCCCGTTCCTCGCGGCGTCGGTCATCTTCTGGCTCTTCGCCTGCGCGATCGCGGGCGTGACCTCGTTCGTGGCCGCGCTCACGCTCAGTCGTGGCGTCGCCGCCGGGGTGGCCACCGGTGTCCTCCTCGTCATGTATCTCATGAACGTCGTGGCCGAGCTGCAGGTCGGCCTGGCCTGGCTCGGTGACCTCGGGTGGCCCAGGTACATGATCGTGACCGAGCTCGTCGACAGCGGCGCCGTGCCGTGGGCGTCGGTCGCGGCGTTCGCGGTCGTGGCCCTCGGCGGCTGGGCGGCATCTCTCGTCGTGTTCAAGAGGCGGGACCTCCTGGCGTAGGAGAGCGGACGGGCGACCGCGATGGTGGCGCGTTCACACGATGGTGGCGCGATGGTTGCGGGATCAGCCCGATCGCCGTACACTCCCCATTCGCGCCCGGCAAGGCCGGACGCTGCGCTGTGCCACCCGCGGCCCACCCCGGCCGTTTCACCAGCGGCCCCCGCGCCCGCGCGCCACGGCCCAACCCGGAGACCCATGTACGCAGTCATCGAGACCGGCGGGAAGCAATACCGCGTCGAGGTCGGCACCGAGCTCGCGGTCGAGCTCCTCGAAGTCGAGCCGGGCCAGGAGATCACGCTGGAGCGCGTCCTCCTCGTGGCGGACGGCGACGAGGCGGCGATCGGCCGGCCGATCGTCGACGGCGCCACGGTCAGCGCGACCGTGCTCCGCAACGACCGGGCCGACAAGGTCATCTCGTTCAAGTACAAGCCCAAGGCGCGTCGTCGGGTCAAGAAGGGCCACCGCCAGGAGCAGACGGTCCTGCGGATCACCGACCTGATCCTCAACGGGAAGAGCGCCGCGGCGGAGGCCCAGAAGGCGGCCGAGGCGAAGAAGACCGAGCGCCAGCGCCTCGAGGAGGTCGCCGCGACGCAGGCGGCCGCCGACGCGGCGCTCGCCGCCACGCTCGCCGCGAAGGCCGCCGCGAAGGCCGCCGAGTCCGTCGAGGCCGCTTCGGCCGAGGCTTCGGCACCGAAGAAGGCCCGCCCCCGCGCCGCCAAGGCCACGGCCCCGAAGGCCACGGCCCCGAAGGCCACGGCCCCGAAGGCCCCGGCAGCGAAGGTCGACGAGACGGCGAAGCCGAAGCGGACCCGCGCCGCCAAGAAGGAAGGCTGACCGATGGCCCACAAGAAGGCAGGCTCCAGCTCCAGGAACGGCCGCGACTCGGCTGGTCAGCGACTGGGCGTGAAGGCCGGCGACGGCCAGCTCGTCCCCGCCGGCTCGATAATCGTCCGCCAGCGGGGGATGACGTTCCTTGCCGGGACCGGCACCGGCCTCGGTCGTGACTACACGGTCTTCGCCACGGTCACCGGGCGAGTCCGCTTCGAGCACCAGACCCGCCACAAGAAGCGCATCCGGGTGGAGCCGGTCGTCACGGAGGCCGCCGCGGCCGCCGAGGCGCCGGTTGCCGCCGAGTCCGCTGCCGCCGGCGCCTGACGCGCCGATCCGAGGTTCTGATGAAGCAGGGCATTCACCCCAAGTACCACAAGGCCAAGGTCCATTGCGGAACGTGCGGGACGGAGTTCGAGGTGGGCTCCACCCGCGAATCGCTCCGCGTCGACGTCTGCAGCAGCTGCCACCCGTTCTTCACGGGAAAGCAGATGATCGTGGACACGGCCGGCCAGGTGGAGCGCTTCCAGCGC
>JAZDPM010000238.1:0-3277 GCA_043797725.1 Chloroflexota bacterium | reverse complement strand
CTACGGCGCGGTCGCCTTCTACCAGGCCGCCAGGGCCAAGGGGATCAAGCCGATCATCGGCGTGGAGACGTACGTCGCCCGCCGCTCCATGCGCGACCGCGAGGGCAAGGCCGACGCGCAGCCGTTCCACCTCGTCCTCCTGGCGAAGGACCTCGTCGGCTACCGGAACCTGTGCCGGCTGCTCACCGACGCCCACCTCGACGGCTACTACTACAAGCCGCGCATCGACCGGGAGCACCTGGCCCGCCACGCCGAGGGCCTGGTCGGCCTCTCCGCCTGCCTCGGCGGCGAGATCCCCAAGGCGCTCGAGGTCGACGACTGGGAGGCGGCCCGGCGCCTGGCCGGCGAGTACGGCGACATCTTCGGCAGGGGCAACTTCTTCCTGGAGCTGCAGGACCACGGGATCCCGCTCCAGGCCCGCCTCAATGAGCAGCTCCTGCGGCTGGCTCCGGAGGCCGGCCTCCCGCTGGTGGTGACGAACGACCTCCACTACGTGCACAAGGCGCAGGCCGACGCCCATGACGTCCTCCTCTGCGTGGGGACCGGCAGCAACCTCGACACGGCGAACCGGCTGAAGTTCGAGAGCGCGGAGTTCTACCTCAAGTCCGCGGCCGAGATGCAGGCCCTCTTCCCTGACCAGGTCGAGGCCCGCCGGAACACCCGCCGGATCGCCGAGATGGTGGACCTGGAGCTGCCCCTCGGCCAGCTGCGCATCCCGCACTTCCCGGTGCCGGACGGGGAGACCGTCGAGAGCTGGCTGCGGGCCGAATGCGAGCGCGGCCTGGCGCGGCGCTACGGCACGGCCACGCCGGAGCTCGAGGCGCGCCTGGACTACGAGCTCGGGACCATCAACCGGATGGGGTACGCGGGCTACTTCCTCATCGTGGCCGACTTCGTCCGCTTCGCCCGTGAGCAGGGGATCCAGACGACCTGCCGGGGGAGCGCCCCGGGGTCGATCGTCACGTACACCCTGGGCATCACCCCGGTCGACCCCATCCACTACCAGCTGCCCTTCGAGCGCTTCCTCAACCCGGACCGCGTCACGATGCCGGACATCGATGTCGACTTCGAGGACGGCCGGCGTGACGAGGTGATCAACTACGTCACCCGCAAGTACGGCGCCGACCACGTCGCCCAGATCATCACCTTCGGCACCATGCTGGCCCGGGCGGCGATCCGCGACGTCGGCCGCGTCCTGGGGAGCTCCTATGGCGACGTCGACCGGATCGCGAAGGCGGTCCCGAACCAGCTCGGCATCCGGCTCGACGAGGCCCTCGGGCTGAGCCCCGGGCTCAAGGAGATGCACGACGGAGACCCGGCGGTCCACCGGATCATCGACTTCGCGAGGCAGCTGGAGGGCGTGGCCCGCAACGCTTCGACCCACGCGGCTGGCGTGGTCATCAGCCGGGAGCCCCTAGCCGAGCTGATGCCGCTCCAGAAGGCCACCAACTCCGACGCCACGATGACCCAGTACGAGATGCACGCGATCGAGGCCCTGGGGCTCCTCAAGTTCGACTTCCTGGGCCTCTCCAACCTGACGATCCTGCGGGCCGCGGTGGACCGCATCCGCGAGCAGCGCGGCCTGGAGGTCGACCTCGAGCGAATCCCCCTCGACGACCCGAAGACGTTCGCCCTCCTGGCATCGGGCGAGACGACCGGCGTCTTCCAGCTGGAGTCGGCGGGGATGCGACGCTACATCCGCGAGCTCCGGCCCACCTCGGTCTACGACCTCGCCGCCATGGTCGCCCTCTACCGGCCTGGACCCATGGAGAACATCCCGGCCTACATCCGGCGCAAGCACGGCCAGGAGAAGGTCACCTACCTCCACCCGCTGCTCGAGCCGTTCCTGGAGCGGACCCACGGGATCTTCGTCTACCAGGAGGACATCATGGCCGCCGCCGTCGCCCTGGGCGGCTTCAGCGGCCCCGAGGCGGATACGCTCGGCTACGCGATCCGCAAGAAGAAGTCGAGCGTCCTGCGCTCGATGAAGGCCCAGTTCGTGAAGCAGGCCGGCGAGCGCGGCGTGCTCCCGCACACGATCGACGCGGTCTTCAAGGCCTTCGAGCCCTTCGAGCGCTACGGCTTCAACAAGGCCCACGCCACGACGTACGGCCTCGTGGCCTACCAGACGGCGTACCTCAAGGCCAACTACACCGTCGAGTACATGGCCAGCGTCCTGACGGCGTTCCGGGACACCGCCGAGAAGGTGGCCGCGGCCGTCGCCGAGTGCCGCCGCCTGGGCATCGCGGTCCTCGCGCCCGACGTCCACGCCAGCCACCTGGAGTTCACCGTGGAGGGGCCGGCAATCCGGTTCGGGCTGCTCGCCGTAAAGAACGTGGGGCAGGGCGCCATCGAGTCGATCATCGCCGCCCGCGAGAGCGAGGGCCCCTTCCGGTCGTTCGTCGACTTCTGCAACCGGATCGACCTCCGGCTGGTGAACAAGCGGGTCCTGGAGTCGCTCGCCAAGGTGGGTGCCCTCAACGCCTTCGGGCACCCGGCCCAGCTTCTCGTCGCCCTCGACGACGTGCTCGCGGCCGCCCAGGCGGACCAGCGCGAGCGCGCCTCGGGCCAGATCAGCTTCTTCGACCTTGCAGCGGAGCCGGCCTCGCTCGAGGCGCCGCTCCCGGTGGCCACGGAGGTGCCCGTGCGCGAGCGGCTCCGCTGGGAGAAGGAGCTCCTCGGCCTCTACCTCTCGGACCACCCGCTGGGCGAGGTCGCCGAGCGGATCGGGAAGTTCGTCACCGCGTATTCCGGAGAGCTCAAGGACGAGTCGCTCGACGGCCAGCGCGTCGTCGTCGGGGGGGTGGTCACCGGCGTCCGGACGGTGATCACGAAGACGCGCTCGACCATGGCCGTGGCGACGCTCGAGGACCTCCAGGGCGCCCTCGAGGTGGTCATCTTCCCCAGGCTCCACGAGCAGACCGGGCCGACCTGGCAGGAGGGCGCGATCCTGCTCGTCGCCGGCCGGGTCGACCACCGGGGCGAGGAGGTCTCGCTCCTGGCCGACCTCGTGCGCGACTTCGACGCTGCGTCGGCGGGCGGCGAGGAGGCCTTCGCGACGGAGGTCGCGGCCGCCGATCGTGGTCGGCCGCGCGGCCGGCCGGGGACGAACGGGAACGGCAACGGCCACGGTGCCGGTCCCGGGAACGGCACCCCGGTCCGTCGCGGGACCCCGCCGCAGGTCCCGGCCCCGCCGCCGACAGCGGGCCCGCTCCGCCGAGACGCGTCGCCGACCAACGCCCCAGCCGCCGCCCCGCCCCGCGTGGCACCCGGGCCG